>JAKEFB010000209.1 GCA_022616275.1 Chloroflexota bacterium | reverse complement strand
GGCGACTACAGCACCAACCTGACCTTCAGCGGCGACTTTGGCAACCCGGTGGACCCGGCCACGCTGCTGCTGCACGCCGTTGAATCGCCAGGCACAGACCTCTACCTGCCGGTGCTCTTCAACAACTACACCCCGGCGGCCGCACCGGCCGCGCCGGCCGGCGGGGCGCTCCCCTCGGCGCTACCGTTGGGTGGGCTACTCCTGTTGCCGGCCGTCGGCCTGACCCTCTGGCGCAGACGTCGGGTTTAATCCCAATTGGTGAAAGCAACCCAAACCCCGCAGGTCTTGAGGGCACGATAGTTCGTGCCCCGACCTGCGGGGTTTTCCCCACTTGAGCAAATAAAACCGTCTGATAAAATCCCCACACTCATTACTCATTGCTCATTGCTCATCGCTCATTGCTCATCACTCGTCACTTTTAGGAGAGCGCTATGCAACAAATCGTCGAATGCGTGCCCAATTTCAGCGACGGCCGCCGGCCGGAAGTCTACAACGCCATCGCCGATGCCATTCGCAGCGTGCCGGACACACAATTGTTGGACGTCAGTGCCGACCCTGACCACAACCGCACCGTCATCACCTTCACCGGCACTCCCGCCGCCGTCGAAGAGGGCGCCTTCCGGGCCATTGCCGAAGCAGCCAGGCACATCAATCTGGACGACCACCAGGGCGAGCACCCGCGCCTTGGCGCGACCGACGTTTGCCCTTTTATTCCCGTTCACGGTATCACCATTGAGGACTGTGTCGCTATCGCCAAACGGCTCGGCCAGCGTGTGGGCGACGAATTAGGCATTGCCGTCTACCTTTACGGCGCGGCCGCCACCCGGCCCGACCGCGAACAACTGGCCGACATTCGCCGTGGCCAGTACGAAAAGTGGCGCGAAGAAGTGGCCACCAATCCCGACCGCCAGCCCGACTTTGGCCCGGCCGAGCCCAAACCCTGGGGGGCTACCGTCATTGGTGTCCGGCCGTTCCTCATTGCCTACAACGTCTACCTCAACAGCGACGACGTAGACTTGGCCAACAAAATCGCCCGCGCCCTTCGCTTCAGCAGCGGCGGGCTGCGTTACGTCCAGGCCATGGGTTTCCTCGTCGAAGGGCAGGCCCAGGTCAGCATGAACTTGACCGACTTTGAAAAGACCCCCATCTATCGGGTCCAGGAAATGGTCCGCTGCGAGGCCGCCCGTTACGGCCTGACCATTACCAGGGCCGAGTTGGTTGGCCTCACCCCGCAAAGGGCGCTGCTGGAAGCCGCCGTGTGGTACCTGCAACTGGACGATTTCAAGGACGAACAGGTATTGGAAGTTCGCCTGACCCAAACCGGGGACAGCTCCGATTATACCCCTTACGCATTCCTGGAAGCGACGGCCGCTGCGACTCCCACCCCCGGTGGTGGCTCCACCGCCGCCCTGGCCGGGGCCATCGGCGCCGCCCTGGCCCAGATGGTGGCCGGCCTGACCACCGGCCGCAAAAAGTATGCCGACGTCGAAGCCGACACCCAGCGCGTCCTCCAGCAGGCCAGCGAACTGCGCCGCCAACTGGCCACCGCCGTTCGCCAGGACGCCGCCGCCTTTGAAGCCCTCATGGCCGTCTGGAAAAACCGCGAGCTGAACGAAGAAGAGCGGACCGCGGCCGTCGAGCAGGCCACAATTGCCGCCGGGGAAGTCCCGCTGCTTGTCGCCCGTTTGAGCTTCAAAGTGGCTGACCTGGCCCGGACCATCACCGCCATTGGCAACACCAACGCCGTCACCGATGCGGCCGCCGGCGGCCTGATGGCTTGTACGGCCGTTCAAATTGCCACTATGAACGTCAAAATCAACGCCCTGGGGTTGAAAGACCGCAACCTGGCCGCCAGGTGGCAAGAAGAAGTTGCCGATTTGGAGGCCCGGGCTGAAATATTGGCCAGGCAGATAAACCAGATGGCTGCCGAACGGGGAGGATTCTAAGCTTGGTTTTAAGGTTACAAATCTGGAACCGGCCAGGCCGTTGCCTGCCTACCCTGGCAGCCGGCCTGGTCCTATTTCTCCTGGCTGCCTGCCGGCCGGAAGTCACAACTGTCCTCCCTGCTACCACCCCATTGGCCACCGGGCCAGCCCTGGCCACGGCCACTCCCATGCCTCCGCCGCTAGTCATGACCGTGGCCGCGCCACAAAATAACCAATCCTTTCGTCTGCCTGAAGCTGACGCTCTCAACGCCACCGCCACCGGCAACGCCCTGGCCACCGCCGGACCCACCGTCACGTCGGCCCCACCGGGTACACTTCCGGCAATGGCCACCGAAGCCCCCACAATCACGCCGCTCCCCACCTTTACCTTGCCTGCCCTGCCTAACACCCCTCTCTGGGAACATTACTGGTTGCTCCGGCCGGTCCCCGAAGGCAGCGTCGTTTGGACCGACAAGACCTACCCCTACGGTAGTACCCGTGGCGGCACGTTGCGCCCCCATCATGGGGTAGAGTTCAACGTATCCAGCGGCACGCCGGTTCTGGCCGCTGCCAGCGGAACCGTCCGCGTCGCCGGCGACGATAGCCTGGAGTTATATGGACCCTCTTTCGACTTTTATGGTACGTTGATCGTCCTGGAACTGGACTCTCCACTCGACGGCCAGCCCGTCTTCACCCTCTACGGCCACCTTTCCCAGGTAGCCGTTGCCGTCGGGCAGCACGTCCAGCCCCAGGACGTGATTGGCCTCTCCGGCGCTACTGGCACGGCCGACGGCCCCCATCTCCATTTTGAAGTTCGCGTCGGCCAGAACAGCTACGACGCCACCCGCAACCCGCTGCTGTGGCTCTACCCCTTCCCCGACCGGGGCGTGGTTGCCGGCCGGGTCACCTGGCCCGACGGCGCTCTGGCCAACGAAGTACCCGTCAGCCTGCGCCGCATTGACGCCCCCTCTCCCTACAACGCCACCACCACCTACGCTGGCGACACCGTCAACCCCGACGACACCTGGAACGAAAACTTCGTCCTCGACGACGTCCAGGCCGGCTACTATGAACTGACCGCCGGCAGCGGCGACCAAAAAGTCAAAATCGAACTCTGGGTCTACCCCTACCAAACCAGCTTTATAGAGATTGTCCTCGGTAATTAATATAAATTCGCGCCATTCGCCCATTCGTGCCATTCGCGATTACCCCTCACCCCCTCTCCCTCTCATCTTTTAAAGCCAATCCGGTCCGCCACAATCCGGTCAAACCAGCGGTCGGGCAGCCAGCGCGGTAAAATCCAACCCTTCAGCCACTCCCGGGCCAGGACGTACCGCGTTTTCGGCCGCTTATTCTCCAGCGCCTCCCGGATCACCTGGGCCACCTTCTCCACCGGGATACCCTGCCGGCCCTGCTTCACCATCGTTCGCTGCAAGTCCGGCAAAATGTCAAAGTAGTCTGTATCGGCCAGGAGATTTACGTCCAGCTCGGCCGCCTTGTCCCAGATCGGCGTCTGCACTGAGCCCGGCTCAATGACAATTACGTCAATACCGTACAACATCAACTCGCGCCGCAGCGAATCGGATAGAGCCTCCAGAGCGTGCTTGGAAGCGGCGTAAGGAGCCATAAACGGGTAGGCAATCCGGCCGCTGACCGAGCTAATATTGACGATCCGGCCGGGCAGGTGGCTGGTGTTCTTCTTTGCTCCCAACAGCGGCAAAAAAGCCTGGGTCACGGCCACCACCCCCACCACGTTAACCTCAAACTGGTAGCGGATATCTGCCAGCGGCAGGTGCATCAACGGGCCGGGCACGACAATGCCGGCGTTATTGACCAGCCCGGCCAGCCCCTGGCCTTTCAGCACCCGTTCCACCTCGGCCGCCGCAGCCTGGATCGCCCCTTCATCGGTCACGTCAAACAGCAGCGGCGTAAACCGCTCTCCCAACGCCTGTTGTGCTGTGGCCCCATCCGCCTCCCTGCGCACACTGCCAAAGACGTGATAGCCATGCCTGATCAACTCCTCGGCCGCCGCCCGGCCGATCCCCGTCGAAACGCCGGTAATCACCACCTGTTTCATCCGCGCCTCTCAAGAAAAATATCAAGACGCAAAGATGCAAAGATCAATTATTTCTTTGCATCTTTGCGCCTTTGCGTCAAATTCCTTGCTCTCTGTGACGACGCTTCAGGAAATATCCAATCGCCGCCACCAGCACTCCTTCCACTAACGTGCCGGCACTCAGGAGCACCCCCAGGTCAAACCAAAATTTCTCTGGGAACAACCGGATCAGTGAATCACTATATGAAAAAGTCCAGGTCCCAGGAGGAAAGAGCAATTCGTGGAACTGCACAAAAAAGATGCTCCAACCCAACAAGATAAACAAGGCAATGACCAGGAGCACGGCCGTCGTCGCCAGGCCGCCGCGCCACAGGGCCAGATAAGCCGCCGGCCGCGTTTCCGGCCGCATCAGCAAAAACACCAGTCCGGCAGCGACGATAAAGCCGGCGATTTGCGTCCCTCGCCGGATGGCGTCGGTCACCCGCTTCACGTCTGTCATGTGGCCGATCTCCCGCTCGTTGTACAGCGGCTCGTCACTCCCTGGGATCCGTTGCTGTTCCAGCAAATAAATCACCTCTTCGGCCGGCTCCCGCCTTTGCAAATACCCTACCGCCACCAACGCCAGCTCCAACCGCTCCTCCTGCGTAAAACCAAAACGGTCCTCGGGAAAATTGGGATTGCTGTACTGGTAGCGCGGGTAAGCTTCGCTGATAATCAACGTAACCGTAGTAAAGCCCAGAAAAAACGGCATCGCCACCACCACCAACCAACCCACCACAGGAGCCAAACGCTTATTCAACCCTACCTTCCTCATCCCTCAGTCCTCAGTCCTTAACGTCATCCCCCGATACTCGGCAAACTCTCCGGCCCCTCCTCCAGCAAAAAGCGAATGACGATCGAATCAATCATCGTCTCCACCGGTGCTCGCTCGTCGGTGAAAACCACCTCCGACGCCACCGTTGGCACCAGGTTATTAGCTGCCGTCTGCACCGCCACCACCAGCAGCGGATCCGTGCCGGCCGGCAGCAGAGCCAGGTTAGCAGCCACGTTCCCGGCCGCCGTCGGCCGGACCGTCGCCACCAGGATACTGTTCAGCGACCCCGGCACGTCAATCGTATGCACCGTCGGGAAGACGGTCAACAACGTCGCCGTCACCGCTTCCACCAGCCGCCGGTCGTTGGGCACCCGGCCGACGTTAATGGCCAGCGCCCCCCGCTCACTCAGGTGTACCTTGACCTCCTCAAAAAACTCCCGCGTCGTCAGATGCCAGGGAATGTAGGGCACTTTGTAGGCATCCAATGTAATCACGTCGTACCGGCCGTCCAATTGGTTCAACTCGTACCGGCCGTCCCCCACAATCACGTTGATATTCGGCTCATTCAGAGCAAAATAGGTCCGCCCGGCCGCCACAATCTCCGGGTCTAGCTCAATCCCGTCAATCGGAATCGGACCAAAGACCTGTGTAAACTGCTTGGGAATCGTTCCCGCCGCCAGCCCAATCACCGCCAGGTTCTGCACCGGCCCACCACCCACGGCCGCCGGTTCGTTAAAATACGGCGCGGCCAGCATAATGCTCCAGACCGAAATGCGCGGCACCCGGCCGCTCTCGCAATAAAAGGAGTGGTAGGCCTGCCCCTCATTCAGCAGCAGGTAATTACAATCTTCCTCCCGGATGACCTGGATGTAGTTATAAGCCGACTCCGTTTCAAACACCTGACCGGGGTACTCCTTGATCTGGCCGGCCGTCCAGGCCGCCACAAACGGCCCCAACAGCGCCGGCAGCAGCAGCCCGGCCAGCCCAAGACGCGGGCTGCTCTGCCACAGCCCCCCCAATCCCATCAACAGCAGCACCCCGCCAAAAATGACCGCCGTCAACCGGGAACCCGCCTCGGGAATAGTGAGCAGCACCGGCAGATACGTCCCCAACAGGCTGCCCCAGGTAGAGATGGCGTAAATCCGGCCGCTCACCCGGCCAGCCTCCGCCACCGTCCGCACCCCCAGCCGAATGGCAAAAGGCGAGATACAGCCCAACAGCGTCACCGGCGCGGCCAGCGCCAGCACCACCGCCACCAGCGAACTCACCACCGCCCCCACGTGTACCGACGCCAGCGCCGACGCCGCCTGCCGCAAAATCACGCTCGTCAGCAGCAAGAAAAAGACGCTACTAAAGCCGGCCAGCGCCACCAGGCTATAAAACAATCGTGGCTGGGGATACCGGTCAGCCAGCCGGCCGCCCAGGAAATACCCCAGCGTCAGAAACAGCAGCACCAGGCCAATCACGTTGGCCCAGACAATGTTCGACGTCCCGTAGACAGTCTGCAACATCCGGCTGGTCGTAAACTCTACCGCCAGCGTTGCCATCCCGCCCACGAAGACGGTCAGAAATAAATACTTTCGATTTTCGATAGTGAAACCCTCAACGTCGCCATGTCGAGGGGATTATAGCGAGGATAACCAAAAGCGTCAGGCGACCAAAAGCGCTGTGGCCGGTCTCCTGCCGCGCCACCCCTTCATTACTCTGGCTGTGGCCGGTCTCCGACCGTGCCACCTCCTGAACGTTCCCTTAAGAAACACAAATTTGCTGGACCGGAACGCTAAAGCCTTCCAGCAACTCCGACTGGACCGTATCATCTTATACGCCAAAAGCCACTACCATGCCCTTTTCTGTCTATTCGAAAGGGGGTTAAACTTGCCAGGCTTCAACCAGCGCTTGCGCCCAGGCCACGTCTTCCTGGCGCAGCGGCGGGACTGGCGGCCGCTTGTAATCCAACCGCAAATCAAACCGCGCCCGGCTGTACAGTTCATTCACGATCTCGTTCAGGCCAACGATTGGCTCCTCGTCCCCCGGCAGCAGCGGCAGAGGGAAATCAGGTATCGGCTGGCGCAAGTTGAAAGCATACAATTGTGCCCGCGGCCGCTGCGACCCCCGGCTGACCAGGATACGGTAATCGCTGGCCACCGGCCGGCCGACCACCGCCATCGGCTCCCCGGCTCGCAACAGGTCTACCTCAACCAGGTTAGTCCGCGCCTTAAAGACCTGACCCCGCTTCTCCTCGTACTCTCGCCGCCCCTCCGGGTGCAACTTATTTACCGGCGAAAGTAGTTCCAGAATCGTCACCAATCGGCCGGTCGTCACCTCATGCACCTCAAGGAAGTATTCCCCCACCTCATCGTTCATTGGCACGTCCACCGTCAGAACGCCCGCCTCAGCCAACGGCCGGCGACTCAATCGTTCTGGCTCATGGCCAGAGATAATAGCCACGTCTGGCCGACCTATAAATACCACATCATCCGGCTTCAGCAAATACGTCCGTCGCTCCAGTCCGACATAATAATTTGGCGCTACCAGCGGCGACAGCACATCGGCAATCGCTGCAATTAAACGATTATGCACATCCGGCCACAGCGCCGGGTGCTCTAGGTATGGGTCCATGCCCGGAAAAGGCGAGCGCATAAGGATAGTGTAGCGGGGGGTAAGGGGTGTGTCAACGGCCGCTCATGTTATCTCAAACAGCGCCCGCTACTCAAATAGCGCCCGCTACTCAAATAGCGCCCGCTACTCAAATAGCGCCCGCTACTCGAATAGCGCCCGCATCTCCTCCACCGTCAGCCGCCCTCTATTCTCTAAAATAATCACCAACGGCTGGTCGTAGACCGTAAAGCTCTCGTCGGCCCGGCCGAGATTGGGGCCGGCCAGGCTGTCCAGGTACTCGGCCACGGCCGGCGGCGGCCGCAACCCCGGCCAGCCAAACGTATCCGGCTTCAGGTGCAGCCCAAACAGGCTTGGCGTCCGTGTGCCGGCGTAGACCACCTCAAACCCCAGCCGGCCGTCAAACAGCAGCGGGTAATATTGGCTGGACAATGGATACCGCTCCGGCAGCCGGGGAATCACCCCATAGTTGCGGTTCGAGGCCAGCACCATGTAATCAGCCCCGGCCAGCGCTACCAGGTTACTGGCTAGCTTATCCTCGTCGTCCGCCTCCTCCGTGCCCGTCAACCAGTTCACCTCACCGGTGTTAAACTCGGTCCGCCGCCGCACCCCCTCGGCCACCGCCAGCGAATCCGGCAGCGGATCATCCCAGGTTTCGTTCACAATAGTCGCCCCTTGGGGCACGTTATCGTAAAACCAGCGCGAAGCCGTAATCCAGGGATGGGGCTGGCTATAAATTTTGACGAAGGCTAACGCATACAGCGCCGTCCCCCCCAGGACCACGCCGGCTGCCACTCGCCGGCCTAGCGCCTGCCGCCAGCTCAAAATCATCGCCGCGCCGTAGAGCATCAGGAAAGGCGTCAACGGCTGCAAATAACGCATAAACTTCACTTGCAGGTCGCCGGTCGAGACAAAAAACGGCGCCGTCCAGGCCAGCACCACCCACCCGGCCGGGTTGTTCATTCTGAGATTAGAGATTAGAGATTGGAATCTCCAATCTCTAATCTCCAATCTCCAATCTCCAATTACCCTCTTCCCCACTGCCCACCCAAACCCAACAAAAGCCACCACCCCCAGCAACGGCCCCATCCCCCAGCGAAGCTGCATCTCGATGAAATAAAGGTAAGGCATGGTGCCGATATACTGGCGGACAAACGGTACGTCTCGTACCCCCTGGACCATCGTTCCTTGCAACGCCAGGTTCTGCAGGTAACAGGAACCCCAACTCAACGCTGGAATCCGAGCCGGCCCGATTTGCAGCGCTGGCGTTAACGCTTGGCAGTTCCAGTCCAGGACGGCAAATGGGTTCGTCACCACAAAAGTCAGGGCGCTCACCAGCCCGGCCGCGGCCAACCACAACCCCCGTTGCCGCGCCGGCCGCTCCCTGTCCAGCCAGATCGCCACCGCCAGCGGCAACAACAGCAAAGTGCCGCCGAACTTGGAACCCACGGCCAGCCCGACGGTCATTGCCGCCAACATTGTCCAGAAAATACGGCGATGGCCACTTTCCGGCTGCGTCACGGCCAGAATCATAAACAGTACCGCTGCCACCGTAAAAAAGGTCAGGTAGGGGTCGGAAGTAAAAAAGTGGGCCAACTGGATGTGCATCACGTTCACGGCCAGGAAACCGGCCGCCAGCAGCCCCACGGCCGGCCCGTACAGCCGGCGGCCCAGCCAGAACAACAGCGCCACCGTCCCCACGTCCACCAGCGCCGTCAGCGCTCGGCTGGCGGCCGTCAGGTGGCGAAATTCAATCCAGCCGGCCTGGTTCAAAAGGTCCTGCGTCAGCAGCCAATCCTCCGGCAGCCTCGGCCCCACCGCCGGCCCCAGGCGTTCCAGCAACCGGGTAAAGGCCACCCCCAGGTACAGTGGCAGGTGGCCGTAAGCAAAGCGCCGGGGTTCCCCCTGTTCCACCACAATGCCCTCACTAACCGCGTCGGCCGGCCAGTAAAACGGGTTCAGGCCAGACCTGACCGGGTCCAGCGCCCCTGACCAATCCTGGGGCCATTCAATCGTCGTCCCCACCCAGGTAATATACCGTTCGTCAGGATGATAATGGTTGTAACTATCCCAATCCAGGCCCGTCAGGCGCAGGACGGCCGCCCCTAGCAAAATCAGGGCCAGGAAAACTGCCTGCATCCGTGTTGTCACAAGCGAAATTGTAACGTATCCACCAACGGTGGTCGAGATAGCAAGAAAAAAAGGGATGCGGCCTGGGGCCGCATCCCTTACTCTAGCTCTCGCTCTAGCTCTTCACTTAGAAGCCGTCTACGTCCAGCAGCCTCTCCTGCGTCCCATCGGGATCGTCGCTGTCGTTCCAGTTCAGGTTGCCGGCGTTTTGCAGCGCGCTCTTCACCTGGCTAGGGGAAGCGCCGGGGTTGCCAGCCTTGTAAAGCGCGGCCGCGCCGGCCACGTGCGGGCTCGCCATCGAGGTCCCGGAGATGGTGTTATAGCCACCACCCTTCCAGGTTGACTCAATGCACACGCCTGGGGCGATAATGTCCACGTCTGAGCCGAAGTTGCTGAAGTCGGCCAGGGTATCATCCACGTCGCTGCGGCAGGTAGCGCTGCCCGCGCCGCCCGGCTCGCCATCGAAGTCGGCCAGTGCCGAGACGGTGATGACCTCGTTGTAAGCGGCCGGGACGTGGTTAGCGGCATTGTCCGATTCGTTGCCGGCCGCCACAGCGTAGGTCACACCGGCGGCAACAGAGTTGCAGATCGCCTCGTGCAGCCCGCCGTCGTTGCAGGAACCCTCGCTGCCGGTCCCGCCCAGGCTCATATTGGCCACTTCAATCGTGCCGGCGTTGGCCGTCACCCAGTCCACGCCGCAGATAACCGAGGCCCAGGAGCCGCTGCCGGCATTATTGAGCACGCGGACGGCCCACAGGCGCGCGCCGGGGGCAACACCGACGACGCCGATGTTGTTGTCCAGGGCGCCAATCGTCCCGGACACGTGACTTCCGTGGCCATTGCCATCGTTATAGGAATTACCCTGCGAGCAATTCACACCGCCGGCCACGTCGAGGTCGGGATGGTCAAGATCAATGCCCGTGTCAATGACGGCCACGTCCACGTTCACCGAACCGGAGCCATCGCCGGAAGCTGTGCTGCTCAGGTCGCCGTTAATGCGCCTGATACCGGTGGGAATGGTCTGTGAGCCGCCCGGTGGAGGAGTAGGAGTTGGCTCGCAGTGCTGGGGATGCCGGGGCGTGCAGTGGTTAATAGTCACGTAACGGTCAGGAACGATCGAAACCACACGGGCGTCATTCTGCAGGGCGTTGAGGCGGCCATCGGGCACGGTGGCCGAGAAGCCATTAAAGGCGTGGCTATACACGTGCCCCAGTCCCAGGCCATGTTCGCGGGCCAGATCGTTGGCCGCAGCCAACGACTCTACCCCGCCCGCCAGCTTGATAATGTACCGGCCGGGAATCGCGTCGCCGGTCGCTAACGTTGGTCTGGTCGTCTGGCCAAAGAGCACAAAGGCCAGCAACAATGCGGCCGCCACCCCAAAGAACCTGGTTTTACGACTAATTCGAGACAACATGATGAAAATCTTCCTCCTTCATAAACTGCTCAGGCCGGTCTCCCAACCACGCCTGGAGAACCTGTCATGGTGTTAAGTATAGAGAAAAAAGGTTACTTTTGTCGGAATCTCTTTCCGAATTTTTTCCGAGTTTCTGGAATAAAAAAGGCCGGCGGTATCGCCGGCCCTTGCCTGTCTATGTTTTCGGTGAGGAGCAGTTTACTCCTCAAATTCCTCTTCCTGCTTGCCCCTCTTGATAACTTCCACTTCTTCGGCCAATGGCGCGAACATCCCTTCTTCCTCTTCGGCCGCCTCTTCCTCCAGAGCATACTCAAACCGGGCCACAACCTGTTCAGGGTCGGTCAATACGGTGACCCCTTCGGGTGTCTGAAGGTCCCGAACGTGGATCATATCTTCCGTCGTCCGGATCTGGCTCAGGTCCACTTCAATTTTAGAAACCAGGTTGTCAGGCAGGCACTCGATTTCCACGCTGTGCAGCAGCAGTGGCGTCGTGCCCAGGCCCTCAGCCTCAGGCGCGGCCGTCCCGGTGGCCACCAATTCCGCCTCAACCACGATCTTCTGCCGCATGTTAACTTCGTAAAAATCTACGTGGAACACCTCGCCCCTTGTTGGATGGGTTTGCACCTCGCGGGCCAGGACAGTGCGGCGCTCTTTCCCGATATTGATGTCAATCAAGTGGGTCGCGCCCGCATCCCGCAACACCCGCCGCAAGGGAAGATTTTCCACCTGGACGTGAATCGTCTCTTTCTGGCCGTAAATAATGGCTGGAATCCAACCATCGTGGCGTAATTGTTTAGCTTTTTTTCCGCTCAAATCACGCGGTTCAGCGACAAGGCTCGCTCGCTCAGACATGCTCAATACCTCTGTTTCGATAATTTTCCTGCTCTTCTGTATGTGAAAATGCGAACAATAGAGTATATGTTATTTGAGCCAAATCGTCAATCTTTGATCAACCTCCCGGAGGTTTAAGCGATGAAATCACCAATCTCCGGGAGGTTTCTCCAGAAACCTTGACGGCCACTGGCGACCGGGGTAAAAATCAACCAGGAGGAGAAATAATGGCAAGCGAAAACGGCATGACCGATTTAACCGGCTACTATGAGTACGTTCGCCGGGAAGGGAGGTTGCCAACGCTCCGCCACGCTCGGCGCTGGAGCGATGGTGTCCTAAAAACCCTTGGCACCACCCTGGATGGCGGTGCCAAGCGGGCCCTGGCCAGGGTGTTGCCACCCGAGTTAGCCAGCTCACTGAAAGGAGTTTTCTGGCTCCTGCACTTCCGCAACCCCAATATGAGCAGTCAGGAATTTCAGCAGCGGGCCGGCCGGCGCAGCGGCAACACCAACGCCGAGTTCGCCCGCATTCCCATCATGGCCGTTTTTAGTGGCATTAAGCGTTATGTCAATAAAGAACTCGACGAAAAATTGGTCCAGGCCCTACCTCCGGAAATCCGTGCCCTCTGGCAAGAGGCCCTCTGGCAAGAGGCGCAGCCCGAGAAGGTAACTGGTTGATGGCCCGCGTGCTCGTCTGGCTCTGGCTGGCCCTGGTCCTGGTGGCCTGCGCCGGCCGTACCCCGGGTTTTGCCGTCACCACGTCGGTCACGGTCAGCCTCACCGCCGATGGTCACACCCGCGAAATCACCACCCAGGCTGGCAACGTCCGTGAGCTGCTGGACGAAGCCGGCCTCACCCTCAACCCGGCCGACCTGGCCGAGCCACCCCTATTTACCCCCCTTTCGGCCGGCTTGAACGTCCACATCATACGTGTGACCGAGAGCATTGAAATTATCGAGCACAGCATTCCTTTCCAGCGTCGCAGCGTCCGCAATGAATCCATGAGCGCCGACGCCCCGCCGCTGATCCTCCAGGTCGGCAAGCCGGGACTGCAAGAAATAACCGTACGCATCGTCTACCATGATGGACTGGAATTTGAACGGCAGGATACTCAGGTGAGTGTCGTCGAAGAAGCCGTAGACGAGATCATGATGATTGGCGTCGGCGCTGCGCCGGGCAACGTCGAGTTTGCTGGCTACCTGGCCTATATCAGCGGCGGCAACAGCATCATCCTGCGTGGCTCCAGCGCCTTCCCGGAGCAGCTCAGCACCGGCGGCAACCTGGATCAGCGCGTCTTCGCCCTCTCACCGGATGGCAATTACCTGCTGTATACCCGTACCACCCCCGGCACTCTGACTTTTAACAGCCTGTGGGTCGTAGCCACCAACCGTGATGGCGAACCCCGGCCACTGGACGTGGACAACGTTCTCTGGGCTGCCTGGAACCCGGCGCAGGTAGCCCAACCGCAAATCGCCTATACCACCGGCGTTCCCACTGACCTGGCCCCCGGCTGGGAAGCCAACAACGACATTTGGCTGGGCAGCTTGCCTCTCGGCGAGGACGACGAGTTTGAGCCGGAACAACTGGTCGAAGCTTACCCGGCTACCTACGGCTGGTGGGGCGGGAATTACGTCTGGTCGCCGGACGGCCGCTTCATCGCTTACAGCTTTGCCGACGAAGTTGGTATCATTGGTCTGGAGACTGCCACCAGCCACGTTCGTCTTCAGGAATTTACAGAGTACAATACCCGGTCCGATTGGGTCTGGGTGCCCAGCCTTTCCTGGTCACCTGATAGCCGCTACCTGGCCTACACCCGCCACACCGGCGATGATCCGGAGGCGACCACGTTTGATACCTGGGCAGTGGATGCAGCCAGTGGCGTTGCCGGCCGCTTTGCCAGCCAGACCGGCATCTGGAGCCACCCTTTCTGGTCACCCTTCGCCGCCAACCCCTTCTCGCCGGACCGATCCATCAGCCAGATCGCCTTCTTGCGAGCTACCAACCCCCTGGATAGCCTCCGTAGCAGCTATACCCTCTGGCTTATGGACCAGGATGGCAGCAACGCCCGTCAGGTCTACCCGCCAACCGGTGAAAACAGCCGCTTCCCTCAAAAACAGCAATTTATGGCCTGGAGCAGCAGCGGCCAGGAAATCGTCTTCATCTACAACGACGCTCTATACCTGCTCAACCTGGCTACTGGCGAGATCCATCGCATCACCCAGGACGATAACGTCGCCAGTAACCCCACCTGGGCGCCCTATGGCCAGGCCACCGCCATTGACGCGCCGGAAACAACATCGCCGCCTGAAGAAACGCCCGAGACACCCGGCGGTGGTCCAGTGCCGGGAGAGTAAAAGGATAGCTCGTCTGCGGCGCCGACGCCTGCTTTCTCTCCTGGCCCTCGTTGTGGCCGGGCTATCCTTGCTGGCTCTGGGCGCCCTTAAGGCCAGGCAGGAATATCTCACCCGTGGCCTGCCCGGCGGCCTGCCCCTACCCATTACCGGCGGTGGGGTCAGGCCCGGCATTAACGTGGACCTGAGTCGTTACGACGACCAGGCCCTGGCCGACAACCTGGCCCAAATCCAGGCCGCTGGCTTTACCCACCTAAAACAATCCTTTTACTACGCCGAGCCGTTCGACTGGGCAGCCAGCGACCGGCTAATAGCCGCCGTCGCCGCTTCCGGCCTCGGACTGGTACCCTTGCTGGACGGCAACCCCGCCGATAACTTTGCCCCCCCGGCCGACCCACCTGCTTACGCCGCCTGGGCCGGCGCCTTTGCCGCCCGCTACCAGGATCAGCTTGACGCCTACATCATCTGGGACGAGCCCAACTTGTCCAGCCACTGGGGCAACCAACCGGTCAATCCGGCCGGTTATGCCGCCTTGCTGGCTGCAGCCGCCCAGGCCATTCGCGCCGCCGACCCGGATGCCCTCATTGTGGCCGCGCCGCTGGCCCCCACCGCCGAAACCAGCCCCGACAATCTGGCCGATCCCCTCTACCTCCAGGCGCTGTACGAAGCAGGTGCGGCCGGATCCTTTGATATTGCCGCCGGCAAGCCCTACGGCTTTAGCGCGCCACCGGAAGACCGGGCGGTACACCTGGACACCCTGAATTTTAGCCGGGCCATCCTCCTGCGTGAGGTCATGGAACGCAACGGCGACGGCCACAAGGCCCTCTGGGCCGGCAACTGGGGCTGGAACAGCCTGCCGGCCGATTGGCAGGGATCGCTCTCTATTTGGGGCCAGGTAGACGAAGCCACCCAGGCTGCCTGGACTGTGGCTGCCCTCGAACGGGCCCGCCAGGAGTGGCCCTGGATGGGCCTCATGTTCCTCGAAAGCTGGCAGCCGGCCGCCCCGCCCGGCGACCCTCGCTGGGGCTTTGCCATTGCCGGCCGGGCCACCGCCGCTGTTCTGGCAGAGAGCCGGCCACCCTCAACCCTAGCCCACCCCGGCTTCTACCTGGCCCGGCCCACCGACCCAGCCCAAAACTTTGCTGGCGGCTGGCGCTTCTCGCCCGAGTTTGGCGCCGACATCAACCAGAGCGACGACAGCGTCATGCTCCGCTTCTGGGGCACCGACGCCGGCGTACGTGTCCGCCGGGCCGACTTTCGTGCTCGTTTTTACGCCACTGTGGATGGCCAGCCGGCCAACGCCCTCCCCCGGGACGAGCGTGGGGCCTTCCTGGTCCTCACCTCGCCTGGCGAGGAGGAGGACTACCTGGCCATCGAATGGCTGGCCCGTAACCTGCCGCCAGGCGAACATACCCTGACCCTGGTCGCTTATCGTGGTTGGGGTCAATGGGCGCTGAACGGCTTTTCTGTTGCCTACCACCCACCGGACACGGTCCACCGGACGGTAACGCTTGTTATGGGCCTCCTGGCTCTGGCCAGTCTGGGGCTGGCTGTATGGAGCGGGTGGGGGGCCGATTGGGGAACGCCTGCCCGGCGCCTGTCCGGCCGCGTCCAACAACTCGACCAGCGCCGCCAGCTCCTTCTCACTAGTCTGGTCGCCGCGCTGGTCGCCCTGACCGGCTGGCTGACCTGGGGCGAACAAGTTGCCGGCCTCTACCGCCGCCTGGGCGATGGCGGCCAACTGGTCCTGACGGCTGCCGCCGCTTCCATCTTTTACGTTGCCCCCCCCTTCCTGGTCTACGTCCTGGCCCTGGCGCTGCTCTGCCTGCTCCTGGCCTTCCGGCCGGCTTGGGGCCTGGCCCTGGTCGCCTTCAGCGCCCCGTTCTTCGTCAAGCCCAAACCCATACTCGGCTACCGCTTTTCGCCCGTGGAAATTTTCCTGCTGGCTACCCTGGCCGCCACCCTGTTCTCGAAGCTGTTAGCCTTCCGCTCCCAAATCGCTTCCACTGGGATCGCCAGGCCCAAGGTGAAACTTCTCCACGCCGATTATGCCGTCCTGGCCCTGGTCGCCGTGGCCACCCTCTCCCTCTTCTTCACCGAACGGCTGGATGTAGCTACCAACGAATGGCGGGTCGTCGTCCTGGAACCGGCGCTCTTTTATTTCCTCCTGCGCTGGAACCGCCTGCAAGAGGCGGAAATGTGGACGGTGCTGGACTTTTACGTCTTGGGCGGTTTGGCCGTGGCCCTCATTGGCCTGGGAAAGCTGGCCACGCCCGACGTTATTACCGCCGAAGGCGGTCTGGTCCGTCTGCAAAGCATTTACGGCTCGCCCAACAACGTCGCCCTCTACCTCGGCCGTCTGATACCCCTGTTGGTGGCCATGGCGCTGTTAGGCCGCGGCCATCGGCGCCTGGCCTATGCCGCCGCCCTCCTGCCCATTGGTCTGGCCACGTTGCTGACCTTCAGCAAGGGGGCGCTCTTCCTGGGCATTCCCGCCGGCCTGCTGGTCGTCTTTGTCATTTGGCAGCGAGCCACCGGCCGGCCCGTCTGGCCCTGGCTGGCCGGCGCTGCCCTGGCCGGGGTTGTCGGCCTGGCCGTCATCTTGCAAATTCCCCAATTGGCCGGCCGGCTCAATCCCTTTGGCGAGACCGGCCTCCTCCGGGTTTACCTCTGGCGCTCCAGCCTGAGTATGTTCCGCGACCATCCTCTCTTCGGCGTCGGCCTCGATAACTTCCTCTACGCCTACCGCGGCCGCTACATCCTCGACGCCGCCTGGCAGGAGCCGGACCTTAACCACCCCCACAACATTGTCCTCGACTTTGCCACCCGTCTGGGTCTTTTGGGACTGTTAAGCGGCGGCTGGCTATTCTGGTCCTTCTGGCAAAGCCTGCGCCGGTTGCCCGTCCAGGTTCCACCCGCCTGGCGGCCGGTTGCCGCTGGCCTGGCCGGCGCCCTGGCCAATATCCTCGTTCACGGCCTGGTGGACCACAGCTTTTTCCTGGTAGACCTGGCTTACGCCTTTTTCCTCCTCCTGGCCCTGGCCGTCTACCTGAAGCGCAACTTTGCTACCAACAAGGGGTTTTACTAACAAAGGATTCAACCTTGACTCCTCACTCCTCATGACTTCTTTCGATAACCCCTTGACAATCTGGTTATCCCTCTTAAAATTGCGTAGCTGTTTCAAGAAATGATCAAAGGAGAGCACTAAATGAGCGATACAGAAACCCGCGTGCGCGAAATTATCGTGGAATTGTTAGGCGTTGACGAGGACCAGGTTGTGCCTCAGGCCCGTTTCCGTGAGGACCTGGAAGCCGACTCGCTGGACTTGGTAGAGCTAATCATGGCGTTTGAGGAAGAATTCGAGGGCGAAATCTCGGACGAAGAGGCGCAGAAGATTACCACCGTCGGCGAAGCCATCACCTACATTGACGAGCATATGCGCGGCTAACGCCAAGCAGTCATTTTCACTCATTCATCACGTTCAAGGGAAAGACGGTGCCTGGATCAGGCGGCATCGTCTTTTTCTATGTCTGGTCGGAGACCGGCCGGCGCAATACCTCAATCAGAGCCACGGCCACGACCAGTAAATGCCCCCCCAGGTTCAACCACACCCCTGGCCCAATACCCACCGGCGTTGCCAGCACCTGTCTGGCCGCAGGCCGCACCGCCAGGTAGGCCCAGGTTGGCAGCCCTGCCCCCAACAACCCCAGGACAACCAGCCCGCCAAAACGCATCCTCTTAGCCAGCCGTGCCGGTAGACGGCCAGCCAGGCTACTCAGGACGGCCGCCAGGCCCACCAGTCCAACCAGGGTCAGGCGCAGCGCCCACTGGCCGGCCGGTTCAAAGCGAATCGCGTCCAACGAGGGGAAAGCCAGCAAACTAACGGCCACGGCCACAGCCCGCATAACCCAGCTTTGCCAGCGACCGTTAGGCCAGCCGGCTGTCCACAAAACCATCATCAGCCCTAACGTCATCGGCGGCAGGTAAAAGAGGTCACGGCCGGGAACAACCTCCCCCGCCTGGACCTGGGGCAGGAATTTGACCCACTCCCCCATTTCCAGCCCAATGAAACTCAGCCCTACCACCGGTTGCGGCAACCAGACCAGCAAGTAGCCTAACAAAACAGCCGTGAAGCCTAATTGCAGCCCTATCTGGGTTCGTTCCCGTGAAGTAAGCAAATTTCTATCGGGCGCGCGGGACACAAACCGTGGCGGGTCGCTGGGCACGCCTTACGTCCCCTGCTGGACGTTACGGCGCCTCGTCTTCTTGGGAGTTGGCCCGTTCTCGGACAGCAGGCTGCGCAGCCGGGTATCCTCGCCCTCCTGGGCCTTGAAAAACTCTTCCAGGGCCACACTGCGGCGCTGGCGCAGCGCAATCAGGGCTACTGCCTGTACGTCTTCCGGCAGTGTTGTGTCTCGCTCGTCGGCCGCGGCGTGCGCCCGCGCCGCTTCAAACAGAGCAATCTCTGCCCGGCCGGAGTCAATCCCTAGTTGCTGGATCAACTTCAGGCCTATTTCCCGGGCCACGTCGCCAACCGTAACACCCGGCAGCCGTTGCTGAGCCTGGTTCACCTCCTCGGCCAGGGCCAGCGTCTGGCCGGCATAAGCGCCGGACAGCCGTTCCGGGTGGAGGCGATAACTAATCGCCTGCTGGTAAGCCCGGTAGCGCATCTCCGGATCGCTCAGGCCGCGCACCACCGCCCGCAGCCCAAAGCGGTCCATAATCTGCGGCCGCAGACGGCCCTCCTCCGGGTTCATCGAGCCAATTAGAACAAAACGCGAGCGGTAACGCAGATTCAATGGGCCACGCCGCACCGTGTAAAAACCCTGGCCGGCCGCGTCCAAAATCGCGTCGCCCACGGCGTCGTCCAGCAGGTTGACCTCGTCAATATACAGAATGTTGCCGTCAGCCTGGGCCAGGATGCCCCGTTCCAGACGCACCCGTTGTTGTTCCAGGGCAATCCGCTCGTTGATTCCCCCCACCACGTCCTCCAGACGGGCGTTCAGCGGCAACTCCACCATCCGCACCCGGTCTTCCATGGTCAGTGGCTCGCCATAGCCCACCTTCCGGGCGCAATCCTCGCAAAGACCGGCCATGCCCTCCTCGGCCAGGATCTCCTCCGTACAGCCGTGCGGGCACAGGCTGCGGCGACGAGCCGGCAGCACATCGGTCAACGCCCGCACGGCCGTCGTCTTCGCCGTCCCCCGCGAGCCGATCAACAGCACCCCGCCGACCAGGGGATTGATGACGGCCAGGATCAGGGCCAGCTTCATTTCCTCCTGGCCGACAATCGCCAGGAACGGAAACGGCTCTACCTCGGCCAGCCCCAGGTCCACCTCCCGCGCCCGCAGCGTCTGCTGGGCCGGCGAAGAGTCCTGCAAAAGTTCTAACAACTTAGAAGCTGGCTTGGCCATAATCAAAGTAACCAATCGCTATAGATGGCGCTGCTTCAACCGGTGCGCCTGCCGGCCGGCCGCCCGCTCATAACGGGCTTTCTCCTCTTCCGTCTCGCACAATATCGGCGGCACCGGGGTCGGCCGGCCGTCGTCGCCCAGGGCCACGTAAACAAAATAAGCGGTGTTCGTGTGAGTCACTTGACTGGATAGCACGTCCTCGGCCGTCACCACTACCCGCGTTTCCATCGAACTCCGGCCGGTCCAGGTCACTTCGGCCGAGACCGTCACCAGGTTGCCAATGTGTACCGGCGAATGGAAAGTCATCGAATCCACCGCCACCGTGACCGCCGGGCGGCGAGCGTGCTTGGTGGCCGCCATTCCGCCCGCCTCGTCGCACAGCCTCATAATGTAACCGCCATGCACGTTGCCCAGCGTGTTCGCCGACCCCGGTCCCATTAACTGGGTTAACGTCACCCGCGATTCACCCGGCCGCTTGCCCTCCATGATCACCCGTCCGGCGCGAGCAGACGACAGACGACAGGTCAAGCGTTGCCGTCCATCGTCCGTCGTCTGTCGTCCACCCTAATCCATATCCGGCCGCGTCTCAGAAACGTACATCAGCCGGTCGTAATATTCGTCAAACATATCAATAATCTGGTGCGGCAATTCGCGCATCAGCGGCGCTAGGGGCATATTGATCGGCATCTTCGGCCGTTCCGGTCGGGGCGGCGGCTGGCGGTGTGGCGGTTCGTTGCTTAAAGAGCGTTTACGCAGCAGCCGCTGATCGTCGCTCAGGAAGCCCAGGTATTGCCCACCCGGATCAAACACCTCCCGGCCGGCGACAAAACCAATCCACTCGCCATCCACGTTAAAAATATGGCCCTTATCGTAAATAGCCACCCATTCCCCGTCGGTTCGATAAATTGGTATCATGAACTCTTACCTCTACCTTACCCTTTTGCTACAGTGTGGTTCGATTTTTGCATTATAGTAGCTGAGTACGGCTGCGGCAACATCCCACTCCTCCCGGAACCAAATAACCAATACACCAAAAACCAATAACCCAATCTCCAATCTCCAATCTCCTAACCCAGCAACCGCCGATAGATCTCCAACAGTTGCCTGGCCGCCTTGTGCCACGTAAACTGCCGGGCTTGTAAAAAACCGGCCGCCACCAGCTTGGCTCGCTGCGTCGGATTGCCCAGCAGGCGAACCATCGCCCCCGTCCAGGCGGCCGGCTCGTGCGGTGAGAGCTGCACCGCCGCCTCTCCAGCCACCTCCGGCAGGCAGGATGCGTTCGAGGTCACCACCGGCACGCCGCAGGCCATCGCCTCCAGCAACGGCAGGCCAAAGCCCTCGTACAGGCTGGGAAAGACAAACAGGTTAGCGTCGCTATACAGGGCTGGCAGGTCAGCGTCTTCGACAAAGCCAATAAACTTCACCCGGCCGTCCAGCCCCTGGGCCTTGACCTCGGCCAGCATCTCCTCGTACAGCCAGCCCTTCCCCCCGGCAATCACCAGGTTGTGCGGCTGCGTGTCGGCCACCGGCCGGAAAGCCCGGATAAGCATCTGGTAATTCTTACGCGGTTGGAGCGTGCTGACGCTCAACAGATAAGGCGCCGGCCCCAGTTCGTACTTCTTGCGCACCGCCGCCAGTTGTTTACCCTCTGTCACCGGCCGGAACTCCCGGCCGACGCCGCTGTACAGCACCGTCACCTTCTCCGTCGGCGTCTGCCACAGGCGAACCAGGTCGTCCTTCGTCGCCTGCGAATCGGCCAGGATGTGGCTGGCCCGCCGCACCGACCAGGGCACCACCCGATTCAGGTAATTGACCAGTGCTGGAGTGAACGTTTCCGGGTAATGAACGAAAGAGAGGTCGTGGACAGTCAGCAGCGTTGGAATCCGGCCCCGTATCCGGCCACTGATCGGCGGCAGCACAAAATCTGGCGAATGAAAAAGATCCAGCCGGCCGGCCAGCCATTGGACCGGCAACGGCAACCGCAGCCTGTACCACAACCGGTATAGCCACTGCTCATTCAAGAGAGCCTGGCGATGACTGATGTTTGGTCCCGTTGGCAGAGGGTCGGGTACAGGCAATGCGGCCGGCGGCCGGGCTGAAAAGAGGAGATAATGATACTTCCCTCCAATCTGGGTCAGCGCCCGCACCAACTCCCGCGTGTACCGGCCGATCCCCCCTCCCTGGGTCACGGCCGCCGTCACGTCTATCCCGATCCGCTTAATCTCCAATCTTCAATCCCTAATCTCTTACTCCACGTTGCTATACGTCCAATACCGGTTCACAAAAAAATTCCAGAAAAGCACCACGATGGTCGCCACTACCTTGGCCGGTATATAACCATTAATCCTGCCTGGGAAAAAGCTCACTGCAACCATCAACCGGTCAAAAGGCGTATGTAGCAGAGCCAGGATCGCATTATTCAACAGTAGCCCAATCACACTCACCAGCGTGAACTGTGGCAACTGCACCCGCTTGCGCTTGCTGCGCGACTCCGGGTAGGTCCAGTAGCGATTAAACGAAAAGTTGCTAAGCACAGCCAGCGTAAAAGAAACGGTATTGGCCAGCACCAGGCCAACCGTTTCTGGCAGACCGGTCAGGCTGGCCACCCGTTCCGGCACGTGAAACAGCTCCACCAACAGGGTCAGCATGCCAAAATCAATGACAAAGCCCAGAGTTCCCACCGCCAGGAACTTAAAAAACCGTTCGGCTTCCTTGGGGCTCATCCCCAGCCGGCCGGCAAAGCTGGTAAATAAATTAGCCATGACGCCTTTCCAACAGTTGCAGTAAGCCAAACATCGCCCCCAGGTGAACGTAGACGTTATTGACGTACAACTTATCCACCAGGTGATGGACCGACAACGCCGTCCAGGCCGCCAGTAAACCCAGGGCCAGTCCCCGCTGTGGCCAGGCCAGCCGTCCCAACAGGTGAATCGTTTGCCAGAAAACGGCCGCCCAAAACAAGAAATAAGCCGCCGCGCCCAGCACGCCACTCTCGGCCAGGATATTCAGATAATAATTGTGGGCGTGGCCTAATGCGTAAGGCCAGTTAATCAGGGCATAATCGGCATAAGCTGGCTCATAATTACCAAAACCGACGCCCAGCCAGACGTCATCACGAGCCATGTCCACGGCCGCCTGCCAGTGGGCCAGCCGCTCCAGCACCGCGTAATTAGCGTCGTTAATGTCCACTCCACGTACGTCCCCAAAACGCAAGTCCTGGCTGAAACTATTCAACCGTCCGGCAACTGAAGCCGGCACGAGGCCCAGAGCGTTGCCCGCCAGAAAAAGCCCGGCCGCCACGCCCACCAGAGCCACACCCAGCCGGCGCCGCCGGGGCAAAAACAACGCCAGGACAACCAGGGCAACGGCAAAACCCAGCCAGGCCCCCCGGCTCCAGGAAAAGACCACAGCCAGTGTCATCGCCACCGCGCACAAAGCGACAAAAGCCCACCACACCCAGGTCATTGCCCGGCCGGCGTTACCTTCCTTCCGGCCCCGCCAGTACCCCATCACGCCGCCGGCCAATACGCCCAGCGCCAGCGCTGCGTTCAGTCCCACGTAGCCGCCATACGGATTCGGCTGCTCAAACGTCCCGTAAGCCCGGTAAAAACGGCCGAGAATGACAAAATGCTCCGGCCCATCCCCCCGCAAGCCAAACTGCCATACCCCAATCAACGCCTGGCCCAACCCCGCTGCCAGAATCATCCCCAACAGCAGCCAGGCCTCCCCTGCCCCCCTGCGCATGTATGCGCCACTCCCCTGCCCCTGCGCGCATGTATGCGCCGCTCCCCTGCCCCCTGCCCCCCTGTCCCCTGTCACATCCACCACCATCACCATCACCAGCGCCATCTCCAGCCACTTGAGCAACTCAAAGAAACCAAAAAGAAGCGACGGCGCGCCCAGCAAACTCACCGCGGCCACCCCAATAAACACGGCCAGGGGCAGGTTCAGCCACGTTCGAGGGAGGAAGATCCGCCGGCGTACCAGGCCCCGGCCGAGCCAGGCTGCCAGCGTTAGCAGCAGTAAAAGCTGCCCACTGTCCAGCGGGCCGCGGCCCAGGGCGATATTTTCCAGCGCGCCAAGCGGCCCGGCCAGCAAAGCCAGGGCCAGGCCAGCCAGGGGCTGGATGAGAATCATCAGGAGGGCCGCCCCGCCAACCACCAGGCCGCCGGCCAGCGGCAACGGTAATTGAGCCAGGACCAGCCCCAGCGCCAGCGCCGCAACTGCCAGCCACCACGGCTGCCACAACCCGGCCGGTCCATACGCTTTCACCAGGCTGATTCTCATCTACTCCTCTGAACCCGGTCCGCGATCCGGCCCTCGGCCTTACAACACCCGGTTGCGGAAGTAGGCAATTGTCTCCGCCAGGCCATCGGCCAGGCCCACTTTTGGCTCCCAGTCCAACACCTCCCGGGCCCGGCTGATGTCTGGCCGTCGCACCCGCGGGTCGTCAATCATCCGGTTGTCGGTCGGCTGGATAAAGGTCAAAGGCGAATTACTGCCGGTCAACTCCAGCACCGCCTCGGCAAATTCCAGGATACTCATCTCCTCTGGATTGCCGATATTGACCGGCCGGGTCTCGCTCGACATCAACAACCGGTACACGCCCTCTACCAGGTCCGTATAGTACTGAAACGATCGGGTCTGGCTGCCGTCCCCATAAATGGTCAGCGCTTGGCTGGTGAGGGCTTGATAAATGAAGTTAGGCACCACCCGGCCGTCGTTCAGCCTCATGCGCGGCCCGTAGGTGTTGAAAATCCTTACGATGCGCGTATCCAGGCCGTGGTAGCGGTGATAAGCCATCGTCATCGCCTCCGCAAAGCGCTTGGCTTCGTCGTAGACGCCGCGCGGGCCAATCGGGTTGACGTGGCCCCAATAACTTTCCGGCTGAGGGTTGACCTCGGGATCGCCATACACTTCCGAAGTCGAAGCCAGTAAAAAGCGTGCTCCCTTGCCCTTGGCCAGCCCAATAGCATTAAGCGTGCCTAACGAACCTACTTTGAGCGTGGGAATTGGGTGCTCCAGGTAATCGTTAGGGCTGGCCGGCGAGGCAAAGTGCAGAACGGCGTCCAGCGGGCCATCCACGTAAATGTAATTGCTGACGTTATGCTTGATAAATAAAAATCGCTCGTGGCCGGCCAGGTGGGCGATATTGTCCGTATTGCCGGTAATGATATTGTCCATAGCAATAACGGTATGCCCCTCGGCCAGGAAACGGTCGCAGAGGTGAGACCCCAGGAAGCCAGCCCCGCCCGTAATTAAGATACGCATTCCTTCTCCTTCTTCCGTACTGGCAAAATCAGCGGCGTATTGTACCGTAGCCCCAGTAAAGGGGCGAATGCCCCATCCCCCAGAGATGCCCATCTCCCCCTAATCCGTAAATCCTGCCGATCCGGGTCCCCACTCTCCCATCCGCACCACCACCTCTCCCCACACAACTACACCCCTACTTATAGTAGAAAGCCACGTAAGCGTGATAGCCGGCAATGACGGCCGTCGAAACAGATAAGAGCACGTGCCCAACCACCCACCAGAATTTGTACTGGGGACTTCTGACCCTCACCGCCGTTGGGTTAAGTAGACCGACGGCAAGATTCAGAAAAAAGACAGAACTCAGCACAGCCACATAAGCATAACCCATTTCTGATGAATGGGCGTAAAAGAAAAGTGGCCCCAGCGCGCCGACCCGTTGGTGCCGCCGATAATGAACTTTGGCCAGCTCTGTCCGGCCTCGCACTCTCACAACAGTCAACAACCATTGTATGGCAATATAAATCATCAGCACAACACCGGAAAGGTATCTATACCACTCCTTGGTCTGCAACTGTTGCAGCCAGGACCACTGAAAGTTCCATCCATCCTGCCACAAAAACGCGGCCAGCAACACAATGGCGACGGCATTCCACGTCCATTGGAAGTTCGCCGGGGATCGAGCCAGGCGAGGTAAGTGAAAAATGTCGCCGTTCGCCCTGCTGAAGAGCTTGGGCATTGTTCTCAGACTCATTTCGTTGTCTGCTCCTGTACGTAAAAGCTCGTTGGCTGGCTATCCAGACCCAGAATCATATTCATCGAATGCGCTGAGGCCAGTTGGCTGACCTCAGCCATAAACACGTCCACTGACGGCAGGTAGTAACCCTCGGCCGGCCACCTCTCGCCAATCTCCGGCCGATTGGTAAACGTCTCCACCTCGGCCAGGTAAGCGCTGTAAGCGTCCCGGACGCCCTGGCGAAGAGCCTCCATAATGGCCAGTAGCTCGTCCAGAGTCACGCTTTCTTTGGGATACGACCATGTCGTCGCCCCCATTACGTCCCCTAACTGCCAGTCATTCTTCGGGCTCTGCCGATGCTCATTGTGACATTTCACACACCCTTCCGTTATGGCCACATCAGAAAACATGGCAACGTATAACCCCGTGTCTTCGGCAAAGAAAAATTGAGGTTCCTGGGTACCTTGAATACGCGTGAACATCTCAGCCTGCTGCCCGGCCAAAAGGTTCGCTTCGTTGATAGGAAAATCGGAGCCTAAAAATAGCCCCAGGCTGATAGGATTCCTTTCTAAGCTGCCGGCCGTTTCTCGCAAAAACAGCGCCGGCAGTGGTCCGGCTTCAACCTCTCGGCTGCGCCACTCTTCATTAAAAGCCAGTCCCACTTCTTTGCCGGCGCTAACAATCTCCTGCGTCCACAGCCCCCGAACCACGTCATTTTCCGCTTCCACTATCGTGAAAACCGTTTCGATCGGGATAGTAGCAGTCGGGGAGCTTGTTTCCGCCAGAGGAGGCGGGGCGCTGGCAAACAAATAGACGATCAAGGCCACCAGGACCAGGGTAATAACAACAAAGCTCTTGTTACTCATTCGTCAGGCCCTCCTTGGGGGCGACGTAGACTTTCGTGTTCGAATAAAGCGGAGGCCCACCGGCAAAATACGCCATAATCTCTTCGGTGCTGAAAGCATCTATCACGTCTACCGGAGTTTCCATCACGTGGTTGCCATGAAAGTCGTGGCAGCCCAGGCACGTTTCCCACCGCCTGGCGGCAATAAGTTCCTCGTGGGGCGTCGAAATAGGATCGTCTTTTACCTTCGTCTCCTGGTGACAATGAATGCAGAAAGCGGCGTCCTGTACTGTGACGCGCGCCCCGTTATGCTCCAGGTGGCAAGAAAGACAAAACTGGGGCGCGATTTCCTCGCGCGCTTCGGCAAAGCGTGGCTCCAGGAAACGAAAAACGGGATGCCGGTCGTCAGGCTGGTCGTGGCAGGCCAGGCAGGCCACGTTGTCAACGTCCCTGGAACCAACCGCGGCCGCCGTCTCTCGCCAACCAAATAGATACCTGGCATTAGCTTGCAGTTGTTGCCGCAGAGTTCCTTCGGCCGGCTGGTGGCAATCCTGGCACAGCAACTCTTCGTGGCCCACATTCATCGGCCCTGGCGTGCGCCACCTGGTATGGACCGGCAACAACCACAGGCCGACCACGACCAGGCTCAAAAGAGACCCGGCCGCCAGCCCAATATTCTGGCGTCTGCGCAGCGATTGCGACTTCTTGGTATTCATCAGACCTCCAGGGGCTGAGTTTAATGGAATGGCCGTCCAGGAGGCGTCCAAAAAATAGCCGTGCGGCGTCCAAAAAAGAGAAAGCCCGTAGGTTTTGGAAACCTACGGGGTTTGGCCACGGAATTTGGACTGCCCCCCGGCCCATAGTATACTCCCCATCCACACTCAGTAGATCGAAATACCCTGGGAACGCGGACATCCTGTCCGCAGAGGTGGGCAAGATGCCCGCGTTTCAATGCGATCTACTGACACTCAAATCAGGAGCGACCAATGAGGAATGAGCAATGAATTCGACAGGCAAAGATGACTCCTCCACCCCAGCCGCCGGCCTGCACGAACGGCGCAAGGCCGACCACATTCGCATCAACGTTGAAGAAGACGTGGCCTTCAAAGCGCTCACCACCGGCCTGGAAAACTACTTCTTTATGCACCAGGCCCTGCCGGAACTAAATCTGGCCGAAGTAGATACTACTCAATTGCTATTCGGCAAAAGGCTACATACTCCCCTGCTTATCTCTTCCATGACTGGCGGCACGGCCGAAGCCCGCCAGATTAACCGCACTCTGGCCGCCGCCGCCCAGGAGGCAGGCATAGCCATGGGGCTGGGCTCCATGCGGGCGGCTATCGAAGACCCCAGCCTGGCCCACACCTACCAGGTGCGCGACGTAGCCCCGGACATCCTCCTCTTTGCCAACCTGGGCGCGGTCCAACTGAACTATGGCTACGGCCTGGCCCACTGCCAGCGAGCCGTGGACCTGTGCCAGGCCGACGCCCTGATCCTCCACTTCAACGCCTTGCAAGAAGCAGTCCAGCCAGAAGGCGACGGCAACTTTGCCGGGCTGCTGGCCCGCGTCGAGGAAATTTGTCGCCGGCTGCCCGTGCCGGTCATTGCCAAAGAAGTCGGTTGGGGCTTTGCCGAAAACACCGCCCGCCAGTTAGCCGCGGCCGGTGTGGCCGCCATTGACGTGGCTGGGGCCGGCGGCACCTCCTGGAGCCAGGTAGAAATGCACCGCGCCCCAACCGCCCGCCACGCCCGGGTAGCCGGGGCCTTTATTGACTGGGGCATCCCCACGGCCGTCTCCATCCAATATTGCCGCCGGGGCGCGCCCCATTTGCCCATCTTCGCCAGTGGCGGCATCCGCAACGGCATAGACGTGGCCAAGTGCCTTGCCTTGGGCGCCTCTCTCGTCGGTTTCGCCGGCGATTTCCTCCGGGCGGCCGTCAACGGCGGCGTCGAGGCCGTCATAGACACCGCCGGCGCCATCACCGACGAGCTACGCGTCACCATGTTCTGCAGCAGCGCTAGCGACCTGGCTGCCCTGGCTCAAACGCCGCTGTATAGCAGGGAGAGCAGAGATTAGAGATTGGAGATTCATCTAATCTCCAATCTCTAATCTCCAATTCACCCTTCAGTCCAAAGTTCTAAACCCAAGCCAGCCTCTTAGCTACCTGCGCTCTTCTCTAACTCTAACTCTTGCGCCGATTGTACCACAGCTTTTATACCCCTGTGTGCCGCTGGTACGTTTGCAAAGCGTGGTAGCAAAAGGCCGTCGTCACCGTCCGGCTGCTGTACCATTGGGCCTGGCCGCCGCGAGCGGCCGTTGGGTAGAGAGCTTCGTCATCCCAACCACCATCATACCGCTGGCTTTTGAGTAGCCGGGTAATCCATTGGCGATCAAACAATGGCTCGGCCGCGCTTCCCAGGCAGGCCAGGGCACAAAAAGCCGCATTCTGGGCAGTTACCGGCCACGCCTGCGCCACTTGCGCCATCTGCTGCCTGAGCCTATGGCCAGCCTGTTCTATCTGGTGTTGCAACGCCGGGCTGATAGGTTGGGCTGATAATTGGGCCATCAGGTTAAATACCCCCCACAAGCCATATGGCGGCGGGTAGTGAGAAAGTGGACTCAGCCCATCTCGGACCAGGCGGGAAAACAGGTTCAGGGCCGATTTTTCAATGATTAGCTGGTATTGTTCCCAATCGTAAGCAATCAACCCTAACAAAGCGTTTACTTCAACCGCTACGCAATTATTACCCCAAACAATGGTTTCGGGAGTAATCCCGTCCAGCCCTTGCTGAAAAAAGACCGGGATTTCACCGGAAGGGAGAATATTGGCTGCTAACCAGCGCAGCGGTCTTTGGAGCAAGTCGTGGTGAGATTCCTTCTGGGGTGAGTAGGGAAAGAGCCGTAGCAACAGGCCCAAGCAGTCAGCATCAGGCTGGATGGAGAAACCCTCCCAGTAGCCAAAATTGCTTTCGGCCAGCCACCGGAAAACGTCAACCACCGGGGTAGACATGTCGTGCCCGTTCGCGCACAAGGTCTCTACAACCAACCCTACTGGAAAGGCCCGGGCCACCACCTTCGGCCGGTCAAGAAGGGTATGGCGTTGCGTATCCCAACCTTCGCGAAAAGTTAAGTCAGACAACAAGTAATCCTCGGCCGCTTGAACCGCCTTGGCCAGCGTGTTCGTGTACGGCGCGAAAGCGTTGCGCACCGGCTGGCCCGGCTGGCCGGCCGCTTTCTTCAGCGAGAACAGCCCACTCAGCTCCTGGATAACCTCGCCAAATAAGTCAAAGTAGGCTACCCAGGTCGGCAGGCCTATCTCTTCGGCCGTGGCCCGGCCGGCGGCCAGCCGCTCCTGGCATTCTTGGCAGAGCTGGCGAATCGCCCCTGTCAGCAGCATCGCCCCCAGGACCTTCTCCGCTACCACCGGTCGTTCCAGGGGAATGCCCGCCGCCGCCATTACCCGCACAATCGGGTAACTGTAATGCCCCCGCAACCGACTCGGCCGGCCCCTTGCGCCGCCCCGCTTCGGCCAGGAAATAGGTCTGCGCCTGGTGAGCCAGGTCTTTGTGCCAGTCAAACAGGTCATTCCACATCTGATGCCAGCAACCCAGCAGGTCTATAAGCTGTGACCACTGCTCGACCAGTTCCGGCCGGTCGTGGACATAACAAATGGCCGCCACCGGGATCTTGGCTGCACACACCTTTTGCGCCGCCACCTGCCGGAACTGGCTTTCGTCCAGGTCGGTCAGGGCAGCATCCTCCATCGCCGACTCGCCGGAGCGGAACCAGACATGAGTGAAAAGCGACCAGAAAGCGTGATCGGCCGAGAAGTAGAGTTGGTAGGGTCGTTGAAATTCGGTGTGAAAGAAGTTAAGGGATGGTAATAAAGCCACGTCAGCGTTGGCATCACCATCCATCAGGTTGTCAATCAGGCGAATGGTGTAGTAACCATTAGCCGTCGAGTAAGCCAGGTTAGACTGCAGAGCGATAGTAGGTTCTGATTGAACGGTCTTTTCCGCCCACCACGGCAGCAGAAACATGGGAAAAGCGACCGGATGCAAAAAGTAATCTTCCGGCCGGGCCGTTCCCGATAACTGGGCCATCCAGCCTTGCGCTCTTTCAGCCATAAAAGGCACAACAGCGGCCATCTTGGTCCGAATACACTCCACCGCTGTAGAGATGACCCGGTAAAGTCCTGGTTCGTACATTTTCTCTGTCTCCTGTTAGCCCAAGTTTTTAACACCACTGTCGTTAGGATAACAAAAATGATATTGATATTGTGAGCATTTGTTCCAAATTGTAAACCCCGGCCGTCCAGAAACCGTCCATTGCTTATCCACTTTCCGTCAGTTGCGCCTTACCCGGCACGATGAGAAAAGTGGTACAATTACCGCTCAAACATTGCTGCAAGGATAAATAGATATTATGTCTGACGCTTTAAAAACAGTTGCCGAAGAAATGCTGCCGGCCGCGGAGCAAGAACTTCGCGCCGCCCTTAATGCCAACCAGGAGCCACCCGATCCCTTTCACAGCATGCTGCACTACCAGATGGGCTGGGTAGACGAGCAGTTGAACCCGGCCGCCCACAGTGGCAAAGGAGTCCGGCCGCTGCTGTGCCTGTTGGCCTGCCAGGCGGCCGGTGGGAATTGGTCACAGGCGCTCCCTGCGGCCGCGGCCGTGGAGCTGATCCACAACTTCACCCTCATCCACGACGACATCCAGGACGCCAGCCCCACCCGGCGCGGCCGGCCGACTGTCTGGCGCATTTGGGGCGAGGCCCAGGCCATCAACGCCGGCGACGCCATGTTCGCCTTCGCCCACCTGGCTATCAACCGATTGGCCGAGCGGGGCGTGCCCGCGCCGCTCGTCGTTCAGGCCACCCGCCGCCTGGACGAAGCCTGTATCCACCTGACCCTGGGCCAGCACCACGACATGCGCTTCGAACAACGCCACGACGTAACCGTGGCCGAATACCTGGCTATGATTGGTGGCAAGACGGCCGCGCTCCTGTCCCTCTCTGCCGAGTTAGGCGCTCTGGTCGCCGGCCGCGATCCGGCTACCGTCGAACATTATGCCGTCTTCGGCCGGGACCTGGGCCTGGCCTTTCAGATGCGAGACGACATCCTGGGCATTTGGGGGGATGAAAGTTTGATCGGCAAATCGGCCGCTACCGACATTGCCACCCGCAAAAAGAGCCTGCCTGTGCTCCACGGCCTGGCCCAAAGCCAGGAGCTACGCCGGCTATACATCCAGTCCGACAACGGCCCCGGTTTTGTCGAGCGCGTTGCCAACCTGCTGGACGACATTGGCGCGCGCGAGTTTGCCGAGGCCCAGGAAAACGCCTACTCCCAGAGCGCCCTCCACCACCTGGCCGCCGCCGCTCCCCAGGAACCGGCCGCCACCGCCCTCCACCAGCTCACCGCCCGGCTTCTTAATCGCCAGAGTTAACTGCCTTAACATGAAAAAGGGCGACCCGATGATCGGGTCGCCCTTTTCATTCAACCTCTACCGGCCTGGCGGCCTACTCCTCAAGCTCAGGCTCAGACTCGGCCACCTTGCCCTTGGCGTCGGCCGCTGCGGCTATCGCCGCATCCAGCAACTCCTCGTCGGTATTGTCGTCAATCAGCAGGGTCGCAAAATCCAGTTCGGCTTCTTCTTCGACTTCTTCAGCCAGTGCTGCGGCCGCCGCTTCCGCTTCGGCCTGCAGCCGGCGCGCCTTGAAACCCGTTCCGGCCGGAATCAGCTTACCGATGATGACGTTCTCCTTCAGGCCCAGCAGCTCATCTTCCTTGCCGGCAATCGCCGCCCCGGCCAGCACCCGGATAGTATGCTGGAACGAGCTGGCCGACAGGAAGCTGTCCGTGTTCAACGACGCCTTGGTAATACCCAACAAGACTGGCTCAGCCCGGGCTGGCTGGCCGCCCTCGGCGATGATTTCCGCGTTCTTCTCCTGGAAGATAATCGCTTCAATCAGCTCGCCGGGCAGCATCTCAGTGTCGCCCGAGTGGGTGATGATTACCTTACTCAGCATCTTGCGGATGATCGTCTCAAAGTGCTTATCGTTGATGTTCTGGCCCTGCGGCCGGTATACTTGCTGCACTTCTCGCAACAGGTACTGGGTCACGGCGTCACGACCCAGGATTTCCAGGATGCGGTGCGGGTTCTTGGAGCCTTCCGTGATCGCCTCGCCGGCCTCAATCCGCTGCCCTTCATCCACCAAGATACGCGTCCCGGCCGGGATTTCATAGTCCCGTTCGTCCTTGCTTTCCCAGACTACGCGCATGCCGCCCTTATCAACGATAACCCGGCCGGCGTGGCGCGCCAGGATAATCTCGTCACCCTGCTCGGCAATCACGTCGCCAACCTTGACCTGTTCCTGGTCTTCCGGCCGCACCGTCCAGCCCTCGGGAATCTCATACTCATCTTCCACCAGCTTACTGTCGGTAGCGAACACGTGGCGCACGCCGTCAATAACCCGCAGCTCGACCATACCGCCAATCTCGCTCATGACTGCCTCACCCTTGGGCCGCTGTCGCGCTTCAAACAATTCTTCCACGCGGGGCAAACCCTGGGTGATGTCGCCACGAGCCTCGGCCGTACCACCAGTGTGGAACGTCCGCAGCGTCAACTGCGTGCCCGGCTCGCCGATAGACTGGGCAGCCACAATACCCACCGCCGTGCCCATCTCCACCGGCTTGCCCCGTCCCAGGTCAATGCCGTAGCACTTCACGCAAATGCCCTGGCGCAATTCGCAGGTCATCGGCGAAAAGGCATACACTTCGTCAACACCGGCCTCGTCCACGGCGTCGGCCAGTTCTTCAGTGTACAACTGGCCTTCCTCGATAATCACCTCGCCCGTCTCCGGGTGGGCCACCGTGCCCGCCGCATAGCGGCCAAAGATGCGCTCAGACAGCGTTTGCTTGCTGCCAAAATTATCAGTCCGGCGAACCCAGATGCCCTTGGTCGTGCCACAATCCTCTTCCAGGACAATCACGTCCTGGGCCACGTCTACCAATCGGCGCGTCAGGTAACCGGCATCGGCCGTTCGCAGCGCCGTGTCCGCCAGACCCTTCCGGGCGCCGTGGGTGGAAATGAAGTACTCCAACGCCGATAAACCCTGGCGGAAGTTCGACGTAATCGGCACAGAGATAATCCGCCCCTGTGGGTCGGCCATCAGGCCGCGCATCCCGGCCAACTGAGTGATCGGGCCAAAGCCACCTTTGGTCGAGCCGGACAGGGCCATCATCGTCACCGGTCCGGCCGGGCTCATCGCATTTCGTACCGCCTTCTCCACCTCGGACTTGGCCTCCGTCCACTGCTCAATGGTCCGCTGGTACTGCTCGTCCTCGGTCAGCAGGCCACGACGATATTGCCGGTCAATCAGCTCAACCCGCTGCTGCGCCTCCTCCAGGATTACCTCCCGTTCGTCGGGGACGGTCAGGTCAGACACGGCAATGGTAATACCGGAACGAGTGGCGAACCGGAAGCCCAGGTCCTTAATCTTGTCCACCATCTCAATGGTCACCTGGTCACCCAGGCGGCGGTAGACCCGGTTCACCAGGTCGTTCACCACACTCTTATCCAGGACCTGGTTGACAAAACGCATTTCCTCTGGCATCGCCCGGTTAAAGATAACCCGGCCGGGCGTGGTCTCAATGATCCTCTTGCGCGGCTTGCCGTCGGCGTAGCGCTTGCCCTGCTCGGTGAAATACGTCTCGGTATGCAGTTTAATCTTGGCGTGAATGCCCAGGTAGCCCAGTTCAAAAGCCGTCTCCACCTCGTCCATGCTGCTGAAGGATTTGCCTTCACCCCGCTGGCCGTCCTGCATCATCGTCATGTAGTACACACCCAGGACCATATCCTTGGACGGGCCGACGATAGGGTGGCCATCGGCCGGCTTCAGCAGGTTGCGGGTGGCCATCATCTGGCTCACTGCCTCTTCCACCGCTTTTTGCGACAGGGGCACGTGTACGGCCATCTGGTCGCCGTCAAAGTCGGCGTTGAAAGCGGCGCAAACCAGCGGGTGCAATTGGATTGCCTTCCCTTCAACCAGGATAGGCATAAAGGCCTGGATACCCAGACGGTGCAGCGTCGGCGCGCGGTTCAGCAGAATCGGCCGGCCCTGGATAACCTCTTCCAGGACTTCCCACACTTCCGGCGGCTGGCGCTCGATGATCCGCTTGGCGCCCTTAATGTTGCTGGCATGGCCGTACTCCACCAGCTTGCTAATGACAAACGGCCGGAACAGTTCCAGCGCCATCGTCTTGGGCAGACCGCACTGGCCCATCTTCAGACCAGGGCCAACCACGATCACCGAACGGCCGGAGTAATCCACACGCTTGCCCAACAGGTTGCGGCGGAAGCGTCCCTTCTTGCCTTTGAGCATGTCCGACAGCGACTTCAGCTCGCGCCGGCCACGGCGGCTCAGCGCCTTGCCTCGCTGGCTGTTATCAATCAGGCTGTCTACTGCCTCTTGCAGCATGCGCTTCTCATTACGCACAATCACGTCCGGCGCGCCCAGTTCCAACAGGCGCTTGAGCCGGTTGTTACGGTTGATGACCCGCCGGTAGAGGTCATTCAGGTCAGACGTGGCAAACCGGCCGCCGTCCAACTGGACCATTGGTCGCAGGTCGGGCGGAATCACCGGCAACACCGTCAACACCATCCATTCCGGCCGGTTGCCGCTCTTGCGTAGCGCTTCGACCACCTGGAGGCGCTTGGTCGCTCGCTTGGCCCCTTGCTTCGAGCGGGTCGTCCGCACTTCCCGCCACAGCTCTTTGGCCAGCTTGTCCAGGTCCATGTTCTTCAGGATTTCATAGAACGCCTCAGCGCCCATGTCGGCCCGGAAAACGTTCCCGAACTTTTGCTTCAACTCGCGATATTCGGTCTCGTTCAAGAAGGCCATTTGGCTCAGGTTTTCCAGTTGTTCCCGGTTCCCCTGCGCCTGCTGGCGCAGCCGGGCCAGCCGCACACTAATCTGGCCTCGCATCTGTTCCGAAGCCGATTCAATTTCCTCGCGCGCCTTGGCAATATCCTGCTCCAGGGCTGCCAGGGTGCTTTGCTGTTCTTCTTCCAGTTCCTTCTGCCGGGCCGTCAGGCGGTCCGAGGTCGTTTCCTGGACTAGCACAATGTGCTCCCGGCCGATGGTCTCGCTCTTCTTCGCAATGAGCGTCTCGCCCAGGACAATTTTTTCCTTGGCCGGCGACCCCATCATGTTTTCCAGGCGTTGTTCAATGACCTGGGCCTCGCGGACCACTTCGTCGGTGGCGGTCGAGAGTGTATCCTCAAACGTACTCTTCAACCGCTCCATTTCCGCTTCCAGCTCACCCAGGTGGCCCCGGGAATCCCCGGTCGCCTCGTTGATCTTCTCCTGGTTTTCGTCGTAAAGGCGCAGCTCCGCCTCCTCCAGCTCCTCTTCCAGGCGCTTCAAGGCTCGCTGGCGCGCTTCTTCGTCTACGTACGTAACGACGTACTGGGCAAAATAAAGGACGCGATCCAGATTGCGGCGAGAAATATTGAGTAGCAAACCCAGGTAACTCGGCACCCGCCGCGTATACCAGACGTGGGCCACCGGCGCGGCCAGCTCAATGTGGCCCAGCCGCTCCCGCCGGACGGCCGCCCGCGTAATCTCCACCCCACACTTATCGCAGACAATCCCCTTATACCGGACGTTCTTGTACTTGCCGCAATAACACTGCCAGTCGCGAGTAGGACCAAAGATGGCTTCACAGAAGAGTCCATCCTTCTCCGGCCGGAGGCGGCGATAGTTGATCGTTTCCGGCTTGGTTACTTCCCCGTAGGACCACGAACGAATCTGTTCGGGTGACGCTAGACTGATTCGCAGAGAATGAAAATCTGTTGCTTCCACCAGGTGTGACCTCCCAAAAAGCTCCAGATGGGGATTTAGCTAAACTGACTAAATCCTACCAAAAGGGTCAAAGTGTATAAACACGGAAAAAGAGCGTTTGGCCCTATTGCCAACGCTCTTGCTTCTCCCTTCCTTAGTGTAATGATTCAGGAATCCTGATTCTTTCTTGATGACTCTATTCTATCGGTGAACGTCAATATGTCAAGGAAAAAAGATTGGAAGTGAATTAGAAACTATATCACAAAATACGTGAAATGGCAAATTTTTGCTGGCCTCGCTTCTGTCTCCAGGGCAGGTTTTTTCGCCGGGATTGCGGGTGGGGTTCTCCCACCCGCAATCCCCGCCGGGTCAACCGGCAGTAATGACGCTACCACAAAACTCGCAGTTAATCCGGGTGACGCCACGGGGTGGCGGGATCACGGCCGCAAAACAGTTGGGGCATTGGGCCGGGAAAGAACCGGCCGCCGCTTCTGCCTCGCTCACCGCCTCCAGGTATTCCTCGGCCCGGTCGGCGTCAATGTCGCCGTTCTGGACCCGTTTAATCAGGGCGGCCCACTCCGAAGAGTTCTGCCCCTTCAGGTGAAACCTGGCCCGCGAGACCGGCGCGTTGCTGGAGCAAACCAGCTCCAGGATGTCGGCCTTACCCATCCCCAGGAAACCACCCTCCTCACTATGCGCAGTAGACTCAATGTCCGAGGCGGCAATGTCGAGCAGCAGTTTGTGAAGCTTCTCTGACTCGGATTTAAAGAGACCCAGCTTCTTCTTGATCTCCTCTTTTTGCTCAAAAAGCACCCTCTGATCGGTGAGGTAAAGCACACCCTCAGGACCTTCTTTGCCATCGCGCTGCCATTGCGTCTCCACCGCCACAATCGGTCCCTCGGCCTCATACAACTGAATCTCAGGCGACTCCTCGAGCTGTTCGATCATCCACTTTGATTGGCCAATCGCCTGCTCAACCGCCTGTAGCTCATTCCTCGGGTTATCATACAGGTTGCTGACGGCCCTCTGGGCCGCGCTGATTTTGCTGTCCAGCCCACTCACCGCTCGTTCGGCGGCCGATACGGCCGCGGCGTTGCCGGTAGCCGCGTTGTTGACCAGGCGTATGGCGCTATCCACGTCGGCATCCAGCCGGTTGACTTGCTGCTGCAACGTAGATTCCACCCGCGACCGGATGTCATCCCACTGTTCGTCTACGGCCGCCAGCCGGTCCTCCAACTGGCCGGAGTGGACGTATCCCCGATCACGCAGCCCGTCCAGTTCGAGGGGGAGATTGGTCAGCTTGTGCTCGATCTCGCCAATCGCGTCGTACACGTCGCTCAATTGCGACCGGCCCTCCAGCGACGTAAACCGTTGTTGCAAGGAACTAATCTGGGCCTTCACTTCCGGAGTGAGCCCCGCTGCCGGGCGGGACGCCGCCGGCCGGGGAGCCGCCGGCCGGGGTTGGGGTTGAGGTTGCCGGGGGGCAGCCGGCTGCCGGACCGCTGCCTTGCGAGCGGCCAGCCGGGCGCGTGCTGCCGCCCGATTCGGTGGGGGAGGCACGCGAGCCGGTCGGTTAACCTCCTGCCTCACCTCCCGCTGAATCTTCCTGGCAATCCCTCGAATATTAGGTTTCTTATCTGAATCCTGGTCCATCGTATTTACCTCCTGATAAAAGTGCCTCTATAGGCTAGAACAGGGTAGGACGCAGATTAACGTTGATAGACGCAGATTATTTTCTTTGTGTTCTCGCTGTGAATCTCCGTGCCTACTCTGTGTATCTCTCTGTTCCCCTGAAAAAATACGGCCTTAGACTGGCTGGCCAACACGCTGTCGCAGATAAGCTTCCATGAAGTCGTCCAAACGGCCGTCCAAGACAGCCTGCGTATTCCCCGTCTCATGATCGGTGCGATGATCCTTCACCATCTTATAAGGGTGTAGCACATACGAACGAATCTGGTTGCCCCACTCCGCATTAACGTCCTCGCCCTTCAAAGCTGTCATTTCCGCTTCCTGTTTGCGCCGCTCCAGGTCAAACAACCGGCTCTTCAAGATTTTCATCGCCACCTCCAGGTTCTGGGTCAGCGAACGCTGGTTCTGGCAGGAAACGACGATTCCGGTCGGCAGGTGGGTGATACGCACGGCCGTCTCGTTCTTCTGGACGTGCTGGCCGCCGGCGCCGCTGGCCCGGAATCGATCAATGTTCAGGTCCTTTTCGTCAATCTCGATCTCAATCTCTTCAGCCACGTCCGGCCAGGCCTCCACCTTGGCAAAAGAGGTATGGCGGCGGCTGGAGGCGTCGTAAGGGGAAATCCGAACCAACCGGTGAACGCCCCGCTCCGATTTGAGCCAGCCATAAGCGTAGTCCCCCTCAATGGACATCAAGGTGCTCTTAATCCCAGCTTCGTCGCCGGGACTCTGGTCCAGGATTTCCACCTTAAAACCCCGCGATTCGGCCCAGCGGATAATCATCCGCTGCAACATTTGCGCCCAGTCCTGGGCCTCTGTCCCCCCAGCCCCGGCGTGAATAGCCAGAATAGCCGGCTCGTCGTCGTAGGGACCGGAGAACAGAGCGCGGAACTCCAATTCGTGAACGGTTTTAGTCAGCGCCTCCACTTCGTGGGCCAGCTCCTCATACAAAGAATCGTCGCCCAACGCCGCCAGCTCCTGCGCGTCGGCCAACTGGTCGCCGATTTTCTCCCAGATCGCCACCTGCCGGCGCAGCCGGGTCAACTGGCGCATCGTTTCCTGCGCTGCGGCCGAATCCTGCCAAAAATCAGGCGCCATCGTCTGTTTTTCCAGTTCGGCAATCTTTTCCAGCTTGACGTCTACGTCAAAGACGCCTCCGCAAGTGGTCCACCGTACTCTGCAATTCCTCAAGTTGTGTCAGTAACTCTTCCATAGCTGTATCGTCCTTTTTGGTTGGCACTTAAAACGCGAATAGCACCAATATAACGAATCACGCGAATCTTAAAAAGATTTATTCGCGTAATTCGCCCATTCGCGTCATTCGCGATTTCTTAAAGGCTTATTCACTTTCAAACAACCCTTCCACAAAAGCGTCTGGGTCAAAAGGAGCCAGGTCCTGGATGCCTTCCCCCGTGCCGATAAAACGCACTGGCAGTCCCAGCTCCCGGTAAATAGCAAAGACTATGCCTCCCTTGGCCGTGCTGTCCAGCTTCGTCAAAATCACCCCGGTGACCTTGACCGACTCTTTAAACTTAGTCGCCTGGATCAGGGCGTTCTGGCCGGTCGGCGCATCCAGTACCAACAGCACCTCGTGCGGCGCGGCGTGGACACTTTTACGGCAAACGCTATACACCTTTTCCAGCTCCTTCATCAGGTTGAACTTGGTATGCAGCCGGCCGGCCGTATCAATAAACAACAAGTCGTGTCCCCTGGCCCGGGTGGCCCGGATACCGTCATATGCCGTTGCTGCCGGGTCGCCGCCTGGCTGCCCGGCTACAATCGGCACATCGGCCCGCTCGCTCCAGATTTTAAGCTGGTCAATCGCCGCCGCCCGGAACGTATCCCCGGCCGCCACCATCACCTTCCGGCCGCGGTTCTTATAATAGTAAGCCAGCTTACCAATCGTCGTCGTCTTGCCGGAGCCATTCACACCCACCACCATCACCACCGTCAACTGGCGCGGTTCCTCCAGCTCAAACGGCTGGCGGCTGGTCAGCATCGCTCGCATCTCTTCCTTCATCGCCCGGAGAAGCTGGTCGGCGCGATACAGGCCCTCCTGCTCCACCCGCCGGCGCATTGCCTCTATCAGGTCCATCGTCGTCGGGACGCCCATATCGGCCTGGATGAGCAGGGCTTCCAGATCATCCCAAGTTTCTTCAGTTATCTCCCCCATCCCCAGGACGTTGACAATCTGGCCGAAGACACTCTGTCTTGTCCGGCTTAACGATTCACGAATACCTTTAAACAAGAAAAACCCTCACCTAAACAAAAATGATGCCGGGACATTGGTCAGCCAACCCCGGCGCATGCTGCCCGAATACATCAGGCAAGATGAAATTATATCACCGTCCCGCCCATGTGGCACAAACCCCGTAGGTTTCTGAGGGCACGCTTCGTGCACCAACCTGCGAGGTTTTCCATCTTTGCGCGCCGGCCGCCCTCATTTACAATAGCCCTACCGTAATTTGCCAGGCTGTCTCTGGCCGTGTCTGCGATGGATGTTATATGAATTCCAAGCTATCGCGCTGGTGTTATTACCTGATTGAAGCAGGCTGGCTTGCCGCCATTATCACCATTCCCCTGTTCTTCAACGTTTACTCCGACCGGGTCTTCGACGCCGAGAAAACCTCCCTGCTGCGTTCTATCGCCCTCGTCATGGCCCTGGCCTGGCTGGTCCAACAAGTGTGCGACTCTGCAATCGGCTCACAGACTCGCCCACATGCAGACTCGCCCACACGCAGACTTGCAGACTTTATCAGTCGGCCGTTCGTCTTACCCCTCCTGCTCCTGATTCTCGTTTACCTGGTGGCCACCGCCCTGTCCATTGCCCCGGCCGTCAGTTGGGCCGGCTCTTACCGGCGCCTGCAGGGCAGCTATACCTTGCTGGCCTACGCCACCATCATGGCCCTGACCATGGTCTCCATGCGCACCAGGCCGCAGGTGAGGCGGGCAGTCACCGCCGCCATTCTAACCAGCGTCCCTATTGCCCTTTATGCTGGCCTACAACGCTACAACCTCGACCCCATTCCCTGGGGCGGTGGCTGGCAAGTGCGCGTCCAGTTACGGGTCATCGGTCAGATGGGCCATCCCATTTTTGTCGCCGCCTACCTGGCGATGCTCTTTCCCCTGACGGCCGCCAGGATTGGGGAAAACGTATTGCCTGCAGCGTCCTCCGAACCGGGCCACGCGTCACACCCTATACACCAGACACTGTCCATTTTGCTCTATAGCCTCGTCGCCGTTTTGCAACTGCTGGCCATCTTATGGTCCGGCAGCCGGGGACCGTTGTTGGGGCTGGTCGCAGGAATGGGCTTATTCGTTGCTCTCCTAGTCGTCGCCCTGCGCCGGGAGGGAAAAGTAACCGGCCGATCCTGGCGCTGGTTATCGGGCGGTGGCGCGGTTTTGGGCACCCTACTGGCCGGCTGGTTTATCCTCTTTAATTTGCCGTCTGCCACCACCGCCCCCTATCGGCAAACGCCACTGCTGGGCAGCCTGCTGGCCGCCATGGATGGCTGGCGCCAACATCCCACTCTCGGCCGCTTCGGCCGGCTACTGGAAACGGAGACGAGCACCGGCCGGGTACGCGTGCTCATCTGGCAGGGCACCGTAGACCTGATCCGGCCGCACCAACCGCTCTCATTCCCGGACGGGCAGACCGACGACCTTAACTTTTTACGCCCTTTCCTCGGCTACGGGCCGGATACCCTGCTCCTGGTATATAGTCCCTTCTACGACCCGGAAATTGCCAGCCTGGAAGCGCGCGATACCGCCATAGACCGGGCCCACAACGAAACGCTGGACGTGCTGGCTATGACCGGATTGGCCGGTTTTATCGCCTGGCAGTTTCTCTTCCTGGGCCTGTTTTACTACGGCTTTTCCTGGTTGGGGTTGATCCGCGTTGGCTTCGAGAGCCGTGCTCATTTCGAGCGGGGCCTGTTGGTTGGCCTGTGGCTGGGCGGTGGAGTCGTTCTGGCCGCACTAATACTCCTCTGGCGTGGCCCGGCCTACCTGGGGGTCGCTTTCCCGGCCGGGAACGTGGCCGGCCTCTTCCTCTACCTGCTTTACACTGCCAGACAGGCGAAGGGAGAGCCGCCGGCCGCCGGAGCGCCTGCTAGCCAGCCGGATTATCTCTTATTGGCCGGTCTACTGGCGGCGTTCGTCGCCCACTTCGTCGAAATCCAATTTGGCATTGCTATCGTCGGCACCCGTACGCTCTTCTTTATCCTGGCGGCGATCCTCTTTGTCGTCGGCCGCCGGCAAACGGCGGCCGAGATAGCGGCCAGGCCGGAAACCACCACAGCGGTTACGACAAACCGGAAAGATAACAGGACTCCTGGTAGGGGTTCCAGTCGCAAGAGCCGCAAGCAAAAGCCGCCGGTCGGTGCGAGCAAAGCAGCCCGCCCCGGCTGGCTCGCCCCTGTGCTGGCCGCCGCCCTGGTCATTGCCCTGTTGGTGGCCGTCGTCGGCTACGAATTTGTCCTCTTTCCTCAGGGATTCACCATAGAATCAGGGACAGCCCTTTCCTCGGCTGCAACCATTCTCCGCCGCTCCTTCTTCAGCAACGGCCCGGCCACTTCGCCTTTCGTTTTCCTTCTCATCCTGGCTGCCTGGTTGACTGGCACGCTGATCAGCCTGACAGAACTGGCTAAGTCGGGAGTCATTGCCCCTGTGCCGCCCCGGCCGGCCAGCCGGGTAGCGGCCGCCCTGGCTGCCCTGGTTGGCCTCATTGCCGCCGTACCCCTCGGCCTGGCGGTCGGATTGTGGGCGGGGTTGAGCCTGGCCATTGTGGCTGCCGCCGCTCTCTATCGCCTCTGGGACAGCGCCTGGAACAACTCCCTCTTGCCGGCCGGCCTTCTTGCCGGCCTGTCTCTCATTCTTGGCCTGGCCTACCCCTATTTCCAGGCCCTCCAGCTTTACGCCGGAGCTTTTACTTCGAGCGAGCCGGCCGGGCTGCTAGATCCGCAGTTGGCTCAGGCGTTGCAGTCAACACACTTCCTGGGCTTCTTCTACCTGTTCATCCTGGGGATGATGCTCTTGTTGGCCCTCGTCTTGAGTGACTTTTCCTGGTCGCGCCGTGAAAAGGACCCGGCCGCCGGCTGGGTAAGCCTCCTCCTCTTGTTGCCGCTCGTTCTTTACCTCGTTTACCAGACCAATCTCCGGCCGAACCAGGCCGACGTTATCTATAAACAGGCTACAGTGCTCGACCAGCAGGCCTTCCAGGCCAGGGACCCGGTCCGGCTGGATCAGGCTATTTCCTTTTATGAACAGGCCGTGGCCATGGCCCCCCAGGAAGCGCTCTACCGGTCGCTCCTGGGATCGGCCTATTTACAAAAAGCCTCTATTACCGCCGAACCGGCCGCCCAGGACCACTTGTGGCAAGAGGCCCAAACGCACCTGTCGCAGGCTCAGCGCCAGCTTCCTCTCCACCCGAACTTTACCGTTAACCTGGCCCGCCTGGAGGCAACGCGTGCCCGGCTGGATTCCGGCGCTGACCAAGAGGCGCTTGTAGCGACCGCCGGGTCGCACTACCAGGCCGCCCTCACCCTCAGCCCGCGCAATGGAGTGATCTGGAACGAATACGCCGACATGGTCTACCGACAAGGCCAGGAATGTGACCGGGCCATTGACCTTTACCAGGAGTCGGCCAGAGCCGACCCTTACTACGCCAGCACGTACGTGGAAATGGCCGGCCTCCACCTGGCCTGCCCGGCCGAGGGCCAGACGGCCGATACCTACCGGGCCGCCATTGCCGCCCTCCGCCAGGGGCTGGCCCGTTGGGCTGCGTCACCCAATCCCGAGGCCTGGGAACGGCTGGCGCAGCAATATACAGATTTAGAGGAATTTGAAGCGGCGTTGGTGGCTTCTGCAGAGGGATGGGCCGCCACCTACGAAAGGGCCGGAGAACTTCTCGACCAGGCCCAAGCGTCCCTGGCGGTAGCCGACCTGGCCCAGGTAGAATCGTCGCTGCAAGAGGCGCTGGAGCTATCCCGCCAGTTGGTTACCGATTCACTACCAACTACTGCTGATTAGCCTTAGCCGTTGAGGGAATTTGGCGCCGTTGCCTGCCGGATGGCGCGTTTCTCAGGCGCAAGGCTGGGCCGCCGCCTCGCGCCCGCTTATGATGACAAAATCCACGTCCTCCGGCGCTGCATAAGGAACGGTTAATTTGTCCGCGCCACGGTTGGCTGCTTCAATTTTGACGGCCACGTCACACACCCGCAATTGGGTTTGCAGGGCTTTCAACTCTGAATAAAGGCTCTCGCAATCCGTCGTCTGGGTAGCCGGGTCTATTGGCGGATTAACCCGCAGCAAAACAATTTCGGCCGATAACGCCCTGGCAACAGTACAGGCCGATTCAAACGTCTCGGCCGGCAAGGGCAGGCTGGCAAATGGAACTAAAACCTGCTTGTGCTGAATCATGTGTGCCTTCCTGTTCAGGGCCCTCCCCTAATAACCCCAACGAACGACTATGTGTGAAGGCAGCGATGGGGGACCACTACATTCTATATATCATAGATCAGCCGCAAGCACTTTTCAATAGCAATACCTTAACCTGGCATTAACGTTAGTAGTTGATAGTTGGTAGTTGGCAGACCGCTACCAACCATCAACCATCAACTATCTCCACAATCTCCCCCTCGGCCGTTAATTGCTCCACCCGCAAGACAGCCCGTTCAAGCTGTGAACTGCAATGAGCCGCCAGCTTTTGCCCCCGTTCAAACAGAGCCAACGCTTCTTCCAGCGTCAAATCCCCGGCCTCCAACCGGGCCACACTGATTTCCAACTCCTGCAAGGCCACTTCAAAAGACAACTCCTCAATCGCCGCTTGCATCATCTCCTCCTCTAACCTGCAAACTCGCAAACTCGCAAACTCGCCCACCTTTATACAACTACACCTCAACCCTCACCCCAAACTCCCCATCGCTCACCTGCACGTGCAACGCTTCCCCGGCGGCCACGTCACCCACCGAGCGCACCACCTGGCCATCCGCCCGGCGGACAATGGCATACCCTCGGGAAAGCGTCGCCAGCGGGCCAACGGCCGCCAACCCAGCCTGGGCTACTGCCAGCCGCGACCGGTTGCGTTCCAACCGCCACTGCATGGCCTGGTCCAGCCGGCCGACCAGGCTATCTAATCGCTGGCGGTTGCTGTTTAGAGATGTGCGTGGGCTCAGGTGGCCCAAAGCACGAGACAGGGCCTGCGCCTGCGCCCGGCGTTGCCCAATCATCGCCTGCATACTACCGACCAGTCTGGCCCGCAGTTTCTGGACGTGAAGCGCGATTTCGGCCATGTCCGGCACGGCCAGCTCGGCCGCCGCTGAAGGCGTGGGAGCGCGCACGTCGGCTACAAAGTCAGCAATCGTAAAATCCGTTTCGTGGCCCACGCCGGAGATGACCGGGTGGCGCGTCGCACAAATCGCCCGGGCCACGTTCTCGTCGTTAAAAGCCCACAAATCCTCAATGGCCCCTCCTCCCCGGGCCACGATAATCACGTCAATGTCGTCCCGCCCGTCCAGCCATTGTAGCGCCCTGATGATTTGCGGCGGCGCTTCCCGGCCCTGCACCAGCGTCGGCGCAACCAGCACCGACACCAGCGGCATCCGCCGCCGCAACACGTTCAAAATATCGCGCAGCGCCGCCGCGTCGGCCGAAGTCACAATTCCAATCCGGCGGGGGAAAGCTGGCAGCGGCCGTTTTCGCGTCGCGTCGAATAGCCCTTCCAGTGCCAGCCGCTCTTTCAACAATTCAAAAGCCAGCGCCAGGTCGCCCCGCCCGGCCGGCTGCAAGCTATCCACGTACAGTTGGTACACTCCCCCGGCCTCGTAGATAGACACCCGGCCCCGGGCCAACACCGCGTCCCCGTCCTGCGGCCGCAATCGCAGCCGTTCGGCCGAAGAGCGCCACATCACACACTTCAATTGGGCCTGGCTATCCTTCAAAGTGAAGTACAAATGCCCGGAGCGCGCCTGGGTGAAATTGGAGATCTCCCCACTTACCTGGACGTCCTGCAGGCGATAATCAATGTCAAACAACTCCCGAATATAGACCGTCAGGTCGCTGACCGTCCAGACTGGGCTGGAAAAAAGGGAATCGTCTGCTAAATGGCGCACGTCTCCTTAACCTGGCTAGAACATTTGCTCGAATTCTAAAACGACTTCGACAAACGGTCAAACAATTCCCGAACCGGCCGTGCCTGGCACGGGGCAAAATAACCTCACCAAATGAACGCCTACTACCCCGCGCCGGGCACGACTTAAGCCTGCTGTCCGGTTGACGCTCCAGACGCCCATGCTAAAATGTGATGACGTGATTGTGTGGACCGCTACACAACCACATAACTACAAAACTACATCTTCGGAGGTGAAACCTGGAAGGATTGGAACTTGCCCATTTACTGGTAGACACAGTTCTGGATAAAAAAGGTGGAGATATCATTCTGCTTGATATTCGCGACAAAGCCCTCTTTACAGACTTTTTCCTGATCTGTACTGGCGAAAGCGGCCGGCAGCTTCAGGCGCTGGCCGATGGCATTGCTGAAGATGCCAAGAAAAAAGCAACTACGCTCCCCTGGGGAGTAGAGGGGGATGCCGAAGGTGGGTGGATCCTGATGGACTATGGTGATGTAATCGTCCATCTCTTTAGCCCCGACAAACGCACCTTTTACAACCTGGAAGAGCTGTGGGGTGACGCCCACGTCGTTTTGCGGATGCAATAAAAAGAGCACCCGGCCGGGTGCTCTTTTCTGTCGTATTCCGGATCGCTGGCTACTCGCGAATCCACCGCTCGTTGGCTCGCTCCCAGATCACCAGTTCCGCCGCGCCAAAAAACAAATTTACTTCCTGGACGGCGTTTTCGGGACTATCGGACCCATGCACCAGGTTCCGGCCGATTTCCACGCCAAAATCACCACGGATGGTACCCGGCGCAGCCGCCACCGGGTTGGTCGCCCCCATCGTTGCCCGGGCTGCCGCCACCGCGTCTTTGCCCTCCCACACCATGGCCACAACCGGCCCCGAGACAATGTAACTGATCAAACCCTCGTAAAAAGGCTTCCCCTGGTGGATGGCGTAATGGCGAGCAGCCAGGTCATGGGACATACGAATAAACTTCATGCCCGCCAACTTTAGCCCCCGGCGTTCAAAGCGACCGATAATCTCGCCAACCAGCCCTCTCTGAACACCATCCGGCTTTACCAGAATCAACGTTTGTTCCATGCAGTTACTCCAGCAAGTGCCCGGTACTTCCCCTATACTTTTCTACGTGGCCCGATTTGACAAATCGCGTTACGTTTATATTTGATCGAGCGCCTGGCGATAACTATCCAGGGCCTTCTGTAACTGGCCGTTACGCATGTAAGCGTCGCCCAGCAAACGCCGTAACGTCGCCTGCCGGCCGTGTACCGCCACTGCCCCTTCCAGGTCGGCAATCAACAGCGGCAAACTTTGCCCTGAGCTTAATAAAGTACTATATGCCTCGACGGCTTCCTGATAATTGCCGTATTCCAGCGCTCGATGAGCGGCCTCCAGTTGTTGCTGCCGGCCGGGTGCGCCGGCCGCCCTCAGGGCCGGTTCCGGCCGGGCTTCGGCTATAGACGCTACCTCTTCTTCGCCCGCTGCGGCTAAAAATGGCTCGGCCATTTCTGGCTCGGCCATTTCTGGCCCGGCCATTTCTGGCTCAACCTCAACCGCAATAGCCGGTTCCCCACTGACTACTTCCGGTGGCAGTTCCCCGGTTTTCGGCAGCTCCAGGCTGATGATTTCCTCGGCCGCCAGCCAGCTATCAACGTCCGATTCGGCAAATTCGTCCAGCCAGTCAATCTCTCCGGCCCTGGCTGCGCCGGTTGGCTCAAAGGACAGCCAATCAGGCAGCGCGCTGTCCACTTCTAACAACGACGATTCTTCCAGCGCCGGCGCCTCCACTTCTACTGGACCGGCTGTCGCCTCCGGCAATAACGTCTCTTCCAAAGCCGGCGCCAGTTCTTCCAACGTCAATGGCTCGGCTATGACTGTCTCTTCTACCCCGGCCGGCCAGGTAAAATCGCCGGCCTCGGCCGCTATTTCCATCTCTGGAGCTTCCTCGCCCGGGGAGATAAACGCCTCTGGTGGGGCCTGTGCCATTTCCTGGGCCACCCAATCCGGCATTTCAACCTCACCCCCGGCCGACTCTACCGAGATGAGTTCCTCTAGAGGCGCGCCCTGGCGAGCGGCCAGTTGCTCCAGCCAGGCCATCGCCGCCTCCGGGTCCTCAGGCATCTCGCCCATCAACTCCACGTCTGGCGCTGCTGGCGCTTCGACCTGCGCCAGGATCGCTTCCGCCTCTCGTTGCGCCGCCACTACATCGTGGGCCACCGCCGGTGTCGGCGGTTCCTCCACAACTTCTGGCGCTGCCGGCGGCACTGCTCCGGCCTGCGTTCCTACCGGCGGCCCGCCCATCAATTCTTCCAACCAGGCCAGGGCTTCGTCAACGTCTCCCGGCATCTCCACGTCCGACAGGTCCACCTCCTCGGCTTCTAGCTCCAGCTCAGTCAATAGCTCGCCGGCCGAAGCCATCTCCTCTGCTTCGATCTCCATCCGGTCCACTACCGTGGGCAACTCCTCCAACGGTGCGCCCTGCTGAGCAGCCAACTGCTCCAACCAGGCCATAGCCTCGTCCATATCCTCAGGAACTTCGGCCGCCAGAGTAGCCAGGTCTACCTCCTCGCCGGGCGCGCCTAAACCTTCCATCGGCTCTTCCAATACGGCCGCCTCCATCTCAACCAATGGCTCGGCAAACAATTCAGCCATCAGCTCATCCAGCGTCTCAACCGATGGCTCACTCTCCAGCTCTTCCCAGGACAGCTCAAGCGGCTCTTCCTGGATAGCCGGTTCAACTTTCATCTGGTCCATGACCGTTGGTAGTTCTTCCAACGGCGCGCCCTGCTGGGCCGCCAGTCGCTCCAGCCAGGCCATGGCCTCATCCGGATCTTCGGGAATATCGGCCGTCAGGGCCGCCTGCTCCATCTCTTCGGCCGGCGTCTCTGGGACCTCTAACTCCTCAAGCGCTTCCATCCCAATCAGTGGCTCGGCGAACAATTCAGCCATTAGCTCGTCTACCGGCTCAGCCAATGACTCAGCCATTGGCTCGGTCACCGGTTCTTCCCAAGGTAGCTCGGCCGGCTCATCCAGGAGCGTAGGCTCAAGTTCCATCTGGTCTACAAGCATGGGCAGTTCTTCCAGCGGCGCACCTTGCTGGGCTGCCAGCCGCTCCAGCCAGGCCATGGCCTCATCAGGGTCCTCGGGAATATCGGCTGCCAGAGTCGCCAGGTCCACCTCCTCCATGGGTATAGCCAGGGTCTCCATCTCCTCAATAGCTTCTACCTCGGCCAATGGCTCGGCCGCCGGCTCTTCCCAGGAGAACTCAATTGGTTCTTCCAGGATCAGTGGCTCAACCTCCACCTGGTCCACAACCGTGGGCAGTTCTTCCATCGGCCCATCCTGTTGGGCAGCCAGCTCCTCTAACCAGGTCATTGCCTCGTCTGTCTCACCCAACATTTCATCCAGCAGACCTGAGATCTCTTCCTCCGACCCACCTTCCGCTTCGGCCGCTGGTTCGGCCGCCCATTCAGTCGTTATTTCTTCCCCTGCAAACAGAGTTCCCACTTCGCCGGCCCCCAGGTCACTCAAGTTGTCCAGCCAGGCCAGGTCGCCGGCCGGCTCTTCCTGCTCGGCCTCTTCCCAGCGCAGAGTTGGCGGCTCTTCAATGGCTGCCCCTTCGCCGGCGGCAATCTGATCTAGCCAGCTCAGGCCATCACTTTCCTCTGCACCTGTGGCCTGGCTTAAATCCTCCGGCATTTGGGCCCGCAGCCACTCAGGAATATCGTCGCTGGGCACGGCCGGTTCCCCAGTATCCTCAATTGCCGGCCACAACACCTCTTCGCCTGTTACTGCCCCGGCCGGCTCTTGATCCAGCAAGCCCATCCAATCTGGCAGAGATTCACCACCTGGCAATTCACTCTCCAGGTCCATCTGCAACCAATCCGGCGCTTCCTCACCGGACTCCACTTCCGGCTCTCTTTTCTGCAGCAGTGAAGGCAATTCCCCGGGTGGGGCCCCCTGTTGAGCTGCCAGCTCTTCCAGCCATTTCATGGCTTCGTCCAGTTCTTCTTCTGGAGCCTCTTGGCCGTTCTCCGGCTCTTCAGTCAAAACCATTACCCCTTCCTCCGTCTCATCCAATTCGCTCAACCAGCCCGACAACGCTTGTTCATCTTTCTCTTCGCCACTTCCGTCCCCAGGCCAATCTGGCCCGACGTCCACTGTCTCGGCCAGCCACTCCGGCAACTCCTCTGCGGCCGCTGTTTCATCCACTTCTCCGGTCGGCTCACCCAGCCAATCCAACACATTGGCGGCAACCGCCTCTTCGCCGGCCGTTTCGTCAAGCCAGTCAGGTAATTCCTCTGCCTCTGCCGCTGTGGCCGCCTCACCGGCTAATTCGTCCAGCCACTCTGGTCTGTCTCCGGCAACGGCCGTTTCTTCACCGGCCACTTCGCCCAGCCAATCGGGCAATTCCTCTGATTCCGCCGCTTCAGTGGCCTCGCCGGCCGGCTCACTCAGCCAATCCAGCACACCGGCGGCAACCGCCGCTTCAGCAGCCGTTTCGCTCAGCCAGTCGGGTAATTCCTCTGCCTCTGGCGCTGCCGCTGCCTCTCCAGCCAGTTCGTCCAGCCACTCCGGTCTGCCTGCGGTAACAATCGTTTCTTCACCGGCCGTTTCGTCAAGCCAGTCAGGTAATTCCTCTGCCTCTGGCGCTGCGGCCGCCTCCCCCGCCAATTCGTCCAGCCACTCTGGTCTGTCTCCGGCAACGGCCGTCTCCTCGCCGGCCACTTCGCCCAGCCAATCGGGCAATTCCTCTGATTCTGCTGCTTCAGTGGCCTCGCCGGTCGGCTCACCCAGCCAATCCAACACACTGGCGGCAACCGCCTCTTCGCCGGCCGGCTCACTCAGCCAATCCGGCACACTGGCGGCAACGACCGTTTCTTCACCGGCCGTTTCGCTCAACCAGTCAGGTAATTCTTCTGCCTCTGGCGCCACGGCCGCCTCACCGGCCAGTTCGTCCAGCCACCCTGGTCTGTCTCCGGCAACGGCCGTCTCCTCGCCGGCCACTTCGCCTAGCCAATCGGGCAATTCCTCTGATTCCGCCGCTTCAGTGGCCTCGCCGGCCGGCTCACTCAGCCAATCCAGCACACCGGCGGCGACGACTGTTTCTTCAGCACCCACTTCACTAAGCCAGTCGGGCAACCCCTCCGTTTCTGGCCCAGGAGCTGCCGACTCAAGCGTCGCCATTTCCGCCGGCTCACTCAGCCACTCCGGCACGCTGTCTTCGGCCCCTTCCTCCGCTGCCGTTTCTTCTCCAGCCATCTCACCCAGCCAGTCCGGTAGCTCCGCTGCTGCCGGCGTTTCGGCCTTCTCTCCGGCCGGTTCGCTCAACCACTCCGGAAACTCCTCTGCGCCAGCCGCCTCGTCCGGCGCTTGCAACCAATCCGGCATGTCGCCCAGTTCGGCCGCGCCCTGGGTTGTTCCGGCCGGCTCACTCATCCAGGCCGCGAAATCTTCTTCCTGCGGCTCACTGGTCACTTTCGGCGTGCCAGCTCCGCCTTGTGTACTGGTTCCGCCTGGCGCACCTTCTTCACCTTGCCAGGCATCCCACTCAGCCAACTCCTCGGCCTTCGGCGTTTCCTCTTGGAACTCCTGCAGCCAGTCGGGCATATCGGCCGCGCCTTTTCCAGCCTTCCGTTCGCCGGCGGCCGGACTCTGCCCGGCCGCCATTGACTCCCACATATCCGCCTCCGCTGAGGCGTTCAACTCGCTTAACCAATCCGCCTCTTCCGGCCGTTGCTGCCCGGTCGTCGTCGGCTCTTTAGCTTCTTCAAACCATTCGAAAGTTTCGGCCGGCGCCTCGGCGGTCTCTTCACCAAACAGCTCCACCGGCTTCTCGGCAAAGGGATCGCCACCAGCAACCGCCACCTCACGCAGCCAATTCAGCATCCCCTCGTCGCCGGCCTCCTGCTCTTCGCTGGCGCCAAAAAATTCACTCCCTGATTCACCTATCTCCTGGAGCCAGTCCGGGACTTCCTTTCCTTCGCCGATCCCTAATTCCTGGACCCAATCCGACGTTTCGCCGGCCATCTGTACGCTACTGGGGACGTAATCCAGTTGCTCAATCATCACCCGCTCTGGCAGGGCCACGCCGCCATTGGCGCTAAAGGCTCGCCCAATGGGTGTTTCCGGATCGCAACTACGTGCATCTAACAAGGTCAGGGCCCGCAACCGCTGTAAATATTCCTGTGCCTCGTCAATCCGGCCGGTGACTAACCACACCTCAGCCAGGATAGCGTTCGCCTTGATGCAGTTGGGCAACTGATCCAGGATATTCATGCACACATCTACAGCGTCCACCCGCTGGTCGTCGCGCCATAACGTTTCGGCCAGCAGCGCCAGTAAGTCAAGCCGCTCTTTCTGGTCCGCCAGGATGCGGCGTAGCTCGGCCGAGGCCTGTTGGTAAAGGCCACCCCGGAAGTACAGCCGGGCCAGCGCCGCCCTGGTCAGGTTAAGGCGTTCCGGCTCCAGGCCGTCTCGCCGGCCGTACAAATCCTTCAATTCTTGCTGGATGGCCGCGTTGTAAGGCTCCGCCTCATAGGCGCGTTCCATGTGCCAGATAGCTTGAGGGACTATCCCTTCTTCTTTATAAATGATCGCCAGACCGGCATGGGAGATGAAATCTTCCGGATCGGCGCTTAATACCCGGTGAAAAACGTCGGCCGCGTCGGTGTACTTCTGTTGCTCCAGGAGCGCCTTCCCCAATAGCCGATATGTTTCCACGTGGCGTGGATGGCGCTGCAAAATGTGTCTACAGTGAGCAACTACTTCAGTAAGCCGGTTTTCCTCTAATAGCCCCTCTATTTGTTTCAAATAATTCTGTAGGGCAATTTGAGCCACACCAAGCTATCCCCTCTGGCCACAGCCAGACAAATTCCTAGCACAATCTCTTCCATCTGTTCAAGGGGTGATTGGTCATTGCCAGTCACCCTTGAACAGATTATGCAAACTTTCACCTAAGAAAGCAAGTGAAGTTGGCGCAGCGTCTCTAGGAGAGGAGTAACATCCCGCTCCGGGTTAGGAGCGGGTCCCAGGGGGTCTACAATCTCACTCCGGCCGAGAAGGGCATAAATGACATTCAGCACGCCATAAGCCAGCGCATCCGGATGATACCCCCCTTCTAGCACAAACAATACCCGGCTCTGGCACAGTTCGGCCGCCATTTCCAGAATAAACCGGGCAATATGGGCATAACCACTGAGCGAAAGATTGGCCGAGGCTAGTGGGTCGGCCCAATGGGCGTCAAAGCCGGCTGAAACGAGGATGAACTCCGGCTGAAATTCCTTCGCTTTACTGTAAATAAGCCCTTCAAAGGCCAGCGCATAACCATTATCACCCGCGCCCGGTTGAAAGGGAACATTTAAAGTAGTTCCCCGGCCGGGGCCGTGGCCAATCTCGTTGGCCGAGCCGGTGCCGGGATAGAAGAAACGATGGTAGAGGTGCAGCGAAACAAAGAGAACGTTGGGGTCGGCGTAAAAAATATCCTGCGTCCCATTGCCGTGATGCACGTCAAAGTCAATGATCAAAACTCGCTTCACCCCGTGGGCTATTTGGGCCTGGCGAGCGGCCACGGCCACATTGTTAAACAGGCAAAAGCCGCCCACCCGGTCCCGCTCGGCGTGGTGGCCGGGCGGCCGCACCAGGGCCACGCCGTTTCGGGCCGCACCACGCATAATCTCATCTACCGCCACACAAGCCCCACCGGCCGCCAGACTAGCCAGTTCAAAACTGGCCGGCGTCGTATAAGTATCCGCGTCCAGCCGCCCGCCGCCCTGCCCGGCTGCCCACCACACTAGCTCCACCAGGCCAGGCGTATGCACCCGGGTCAACTGTTCTACCGTAGCCGGCCGCGCCTCTACCGCTACCAGATCCGGCAAAACCCCGGCTTCTTCCAGTGTTTGCCAGATGGCCACAATCCTCCCGGCGTTCTCCGGGTGGCCATACTGCGTGTGCTCCGTCGCCGGCACACTCACCAATAACGTAGACATCTCTCTCTATCCCTTTCCTCTTATTATACCCCAAATAGCAATGAGGACTGAGGTTGCGAGTCTACGAGTTATCTGCCACCTGCCACTTGCATACTTGCAAACTTGCTTACTTGCCACTATTTGTACCAATTTGCACAATCATCCTCCAAAACCCTTGCCGGAATTGGCAAGAGCTATTAGAATCTTCCACTTATCCCCAAAACCAGTAGGGAGGAAAAGGAAATCGCATGACATTGGGAAATGAATTACTCTGGATCGTCCCTGTGGCGATCATCATCGCCATCGGCCTGGCTGTTTACCTGGTCCGCGATGTATTGCGTCGCGAGACCGGCACGGCCGAAATGATGGCGGTCAGCAATACTATCTACGAAGGAGCCATCGCCTTCTTGCGCCGCCAATACACCACCATTGGCCTGCTGGCCCTGGTCACGGCCGTCATCATCGGGACGCTCATCGCCCTCTTCGACCGTTACGTCGAGGTGCCGGGCGTATCATCCCTCCAGTTTGGTATTGAGACGGCTATCGCTTTCCTCCTTGGCGCACTGCTCTCCAGCATCTCTGGCGTGGTAGCCATGTGGACGGCCGTCAAGTCCAACGTCCGCGTCGCTGCCGCCGCCCGCCACGGCGTGAATCAGGCCCTGACGGTCGCCCTGCGGGGCGGCGCCGTTTCCGGCTTCCTGGTCGTAGCCCTCAGCCTGCTGGGCGTCTGGGGCCTTTTCGAGATTTACGGCCGCCTGCACGCCAATATGGCGGCTGCCCCCTTCTTGATTATTGGGCTTGGCTTTGGGGCCAGCTTCGTCGCCCTCTTTGCTCAACTGGGCGGCGGCATCTACACCAAGGCCGCCGACGTGGGCGCTGACCTGGTCGGTAAAGTCGAACAGGGTATCCCCGAAGACGACCCCCGCAATCCGGCCGTGGTTGCTGACCTGGTGGGTGACAACGTCGGCGACTGTGCCGGTCGTGGCGCCGACCTCTTTGAATCCACCGTGGCCGAAAACATTGGCGCCATGATTTTAGGCGTGGCTATCTGGCGCGTGACCAACAATACCGGCTGGATAGTCTTCCCCCTCGTCCTGCGCTCCTTCGGTATCGTCGCCAGCCTGGTCGGCGTCTTCGTCGCCCGCATGCGCAACGACGCCGAAGACCCCATGAACGCCCTCAACCGCGGCTTCTACATCTCCGCCGGCCTGTCCGTCCTCTTCCTGGCTCTCACCACTTACCTGATGCTGGGCAACGTCTGGCTCAACTTCTTTGGCGCCGGCCTCATTGGGCTGGGCAACGCCATTGCCTTCCTGGTTATCACCCAATATTACACCGAGGGCAAGTACCGGCCGGTGCGCTCTATTGCCGAGGCCAGCAAGACGGGCACAGCCACCAACATCATCTCCGGCCTGGCCGTCGGCTTTGAGACCACCGCTCTGCCGGTACTGTCCATCTCCATTGCCCTTCTGGCCAGCTACGCCCTGGGCGCGTCGGCCGCCGAGGCCCTGGGCGTTTCTAACGCCGTCGCCGGCATCTTTGGTACCGCCGTGGCCACCATGGGTATGTTAATGACCGCCGCCTACATCCTGGCCATGGACACCTTTGGCCCCATTGCCGACAACGCCGGCGGCATCGTCGAAATGTCCAACGCCCCCGAAGAGGTCCGGGCCGGCACCGACGCCCTGGACGCGGCCGGCAACACCACCAAGGCCCTCACCAAGGGCTACGCCATCGGCTCGGCTGCCCTGGCTGCCTTCCTCCTCTTCTCCGCCTACCTGGATAAAGTTGAGCTGGTCGTCCGCACCAAGGCCGAGGCCGCCGGCCTCTCGGCCGAAGCAATTGAAGAAATGGCCCGCGCCGTTCACACTGTGGACCTGGGCAAAGTGCCCGTCTTTGTCGGCGCGCTGGCTGGGGCCATGCTCGTCTTTCTCTTTGCCTCCCTGGCCATTCGCGCCGTCGGCAAGGCCGCCGAAGGCATGATTGCCGAAGTCCGCCGCCAGTTCCGGGCCGACCCTGGCATCATGGCCGGCACCAGCCGGCCCGATTACGCCCGGGCTGTAGACATCTCCACCCGCGCTGCCCTGCGTGAAATGATCGCCCCCGGCCTGCTGGCCGTCGGGCTGCCCATCGTCGTCGGCCTGCTCCTCCGCGCCGAGGCCATCGCCGGCCTGCTCATGGTCGGCACCATGGCCGGCATCCTCGTCGCCCTGCTGATGAACAACGGCGGCGGCGCCTGGGACAACGCCAAGAAGCTGATCGAGGCCGGCAAATTGACCGACAGCAGCGGCCGGGTCCTGGGCAAAGGCTCCGACGCCCACAGCGCCGCCGTCGTCGGCGACACCGTCGGCGATCCCTTCAAAGACACGGCCGGCCCCTCCCTCCACGTCCTCATCAAGCTCCTGGCTACCATCACCCTGGTCCTGGCCCCCCTCTTCATCTAGAACGATAGCCGCTCAGGCCGGTCTCCGACCGTGCCTGTCCGCCAACAGAAACCGGACCACAAAACCCCGCAGGTCTCCAAAGACCTGCGGGGTTTTGTGGTTACTGTGCAAATCGCCGGCGCAGGGCAGGCATTATCATGCCAAACACGATCAGGCCTAATAAGAGTCCAACAATGGCCGCACACCACGGGAAGACAAGTACAATGGGGCCACCTACATCCATATCACCGAAATAACGATAGACGCCCCAAACCGTGCCATTTATAAGTACGGTGTAACGAATCTCGGCGCCATTACAAAGCGAAACGCTATCCCTGGGGATCCCGGGAGGAATTGCAAAATCACCACAAGGGTAACCTAACCCTACAGGCGCTCGTGCTGAATCTACTGGCTGTTCAACCCCCCTCCAACCATCACAGCCATACCGAAGCGCCATACGATCAACGTTACACTGGTAGACAGCGCCAGTAGACGTTTTAACCGTTACGGAGCCAAAATCGTAGGCAAGAATCTCAGTAGCCGGTTGGGGCGGCCGGCCAAAGGAGGTCCAGTTCTCAAGATGAGATACCACAAAACCGGCCGCAAAAAATAACACTGCCATTAGAATTGGTGGGCTCCACGCAGGTATTTTTCTCTTTAACATGAGGACTCCCTGGCTGCCGGCTACACAGCACTGAATGGTATGCCTTAGGGTGACTCAATTCACAGACCCCGCCGGTCTCGAAGACCGGCGGGGTCTTGCTAACCAATTACCCAATGACTCGAATTACTTCTTTACGCTTCCAGCGTCGAAACGTCCCCCACGTCCTGCCCCAATGCCTGCGCCTTCAACACCCGCCGCATGATCTTGCCCGAACGCGTCTTCGGCAGCGTCGAGACAAACTCCACTGTCGCCGGCTTGGCAATCGGTCCAATCTCGTGGCCCACGTGATCCTTCAACTCCTTCGCCAGCTTCTCGCTGCCCTGGTAACCCTGACGCAGGATACAGAACGCCTTGATAATGTTACCCTTCAGTTCGTCGGGCACGCCAATCACTGCTGCCTCGGCTACGGCCGGGTGGCTGACCAGCGCGCTCTCCACTTCGGCCGTTCCCAGCCGGTAGCCGGAGACCTTGATCACGTCGTCAATCCGGCCGATGATCCAGATGTACCCGTCCTCATCCTTCTTGGCGCTGTCGCCAGGCAGATACCAGCCCTGCTCTTCATAACGGCTCCAATACTGGTTGACGTAGCGGTCCGGGTCGCCATAAATCGTCCGCAGCATCGCCGGCCAGGGCGTTTTAACTACCAGGTAACCTTCCTCGTTCGGCGGCACCGGATTTCCTTCCTCGTCCACCACGTCCACCTGCAAGCCGGGGAACGGCCGCGTCGCCGAGCCGGGCTTCAAGGGCATGCTGGGCACCGGCGTAATCATAAAGCTGCCTGTCTCCGTTTGCCACCAGGTGTCCATCACCGGGCAGCGCTCCTTGCCAATGTAGCGATAATACCACCGCCAGGCCTCCGGGTTAATCGGCTCGCCCACCGTCCCCAGCAGCCGCAGGCTAGAGAGATCGTGTTGCTCCGGCCAGCTTTCGCCAAAACGCATCAGGCCCCGAATAGCCGTCGGGGCTGTATATAAAATGGTAATGCCATACCTGGCTACCAACTGCCACCATCGGTCGGGGTTGGGATAGGTCGGTGCGCCCTCGTACATAAAACTGGTCGCCCCTAACACCAGCGGGGCGTAGACAATATAACTGTGGCCGGTAATCCAGCCCGGATCGGCCGCGCACCACCAGATATCCTCCGGCTTAATGTCAAACACCCACTTCAGCGTCGTCGCCGTACCAACCATGTAACCGCCGTGGGTGTGCAAAATCGCTTTCGGTTTGCCCGTCGTCCCCGAAGTATAAAGAATGAAAAGCGGGTCTTCGGCATCCATCACCTCCGTGGCCGCCTTCGGACTGGCAATCGGCAGATTCATCAAGTCGTGGTACCAATGGTCCCGTTCGGCAACCATTTCCACTTCCTGGCCGGTGCGCTTGACGCAGATCACCGTCTCAATACTCGCCGAACGATCCACCGCTTCGTTGGCAATCTTCTTTAACTCCACGATCTGGCCCCGCAACCAGGCCCCGTCGCAGGTCACCAGCACCCTGGACTGGCTGTCTTCAATCCGTTCGTGCAGCGCCTCGGTCGAAAAACCCCCGTAGACCACCGAGTGCATCGCCCCAATCTTGGCGCAGGCCAGCATAGCAATCGCCAACTCTGGGATACGGCCCATGTAAATCGTCACCCGGTCTCCTTTTCGTACACCCATTGAGCGTAGCACGCTGGCAAACTTACAGACCTGGTGGTTCAACTGCTGGTAGGTCAGCACCCGCACGTCGCCCGGCTCGCCTTCAAAAATCATCGCTGCCTTGTTGCGCACGGCCGTGCGCTGGTGGCGGTCCAGGGCATTGTGAACAATATTCACCTTGGCCCCCACAAACCACTTATAAAATGGAGCGTTGCTCTCGTCCAGAACCGTTTCCCACGGCTCGTACCACTCAAAGTTCTCGGCGGCAATTCTGCCCCAGAAGCCGGCCAGGTCCGCCACGGCCGCGCTGTTAACCTTCTCGTAATCGGGAACGTGTGCCTGGGCCACAACCTCAGGCGTTGGATAGTAAACGTCACCGACCATCTGCTTTTTTTCAGACATCCATGCCTCCTTGATTTAACTCTTGCTCTCGCTCTCGCTCAAAACTCCAATTTACTCTCCCTACTCTCCAAGTATAATTACTAACGCCTGAAACGTAAAACTGTAACTGATAGCTGAAAGCTGATAGCTATTAAGGAGAACCTATGCCCGCAACAAACATTGTCATTATCGGTGCCGGCAGCGCCAGCTTTGGCCCCAGCACACTGGCCACCATAATGCGCAGCCCCATTTTGAAGGACAGTCGCCTGGCCCTGGTGGACCTGGACGCCCAGGCCCTGGCCAACATGGCCCGCGTGGCCGAGCGCATGAGCGACGAATGGCAGGCCGGCACGGCCATTCAAGCCAGCACCGATCGTCGCGACGTATTGGCCGGGGCTCGTTTTGTCGTCGTTTCCATCGAAGTGCCGCCCCGCGAAGTCTTATGGCGCCTGGACTGGGAAATTCCCCTCAAACACGGCCTGCGCCAGCCTTACGGCGAGAACGGCGGCCCGGGCGGCCTGATGCACGCCTGCCGGCAAATTCCTCCCTTCATGGACATTGTCCGCGATATGGAAGAACTCTGTCCGGATGCCTGGCTCGTCAACTTCAGCAACCCCCTGCCCCGCGTCACGCGGGCCATCGCCAAGTACAGCCGCATCAAGACGGTTGGCAAGTGCCACCAGTTGGATGTTGGCTACGCCATTGCCGCTTTCCTGCTGGCCGATCACTTCGGTTTTGAGATCCCGCCCCAGGTAGATCTCCATTCCGACCCGGCCAACGTGCCCGTCATTAAAATGATGGCCCAGCTCGGCCGTCACTACCTGGACATCAAAGCTGCCGGACTCAACCACTTCACCTGGATGGTGGACGTCCGCGACCGGCACACCGGCCAGGACCTCTACCCGGCCCTGCGCGCTGCCGCCCACAACGTCCCGGCCGGCTTCGAGCCGCTAACCCTGGAGCTTTTCCGTGTCCTGGGCTATTGCCCTGTCCCTGGCGATACCCACCTGTGCGAATACTTGCCCTGGACCCACGACCCGGCCGGTAAGCCGTGGGAGTTTTACAACTTGCGGCTCTACGATTGGGCCGGCAACGAGGCCTACCGCGTCTTTAGCCAGGACATGGTTGCCAAAATGGCCGCTGGTTCTCTCTCAGTGGAAGGACTCCGTGATGTTCCCAGCGAAGGAGCGGCCGAATTGATCGAAGCGATTGCCGGCAACGCCAACTACTACGCCGACACCGTCAACGTCCCCAACGCTGGGGCCATCCCCAACCTGCCGGACGAAACTATTGTCGAGTTGCCGGCCCTGGTCAGTGGCCTGGGCGTTCAGGGCATTAACCTGGCTCCGCTGCCGGCCGCCATTGCCGAGCTATGCCGGCGTGAAGCGGCGCTGGTAGAGTTGGTCGTAGACGCGGCCGTTACCGGCGACCGTGACTTGGCCCTCCAGGCTCTGCTGCTAGACCCCATGATCAACGACATCGGCCGGGCCCGAGCCATCCTGGACGATTATCTGGCTGCTTTCGCCCGTTACCTGCCTCAATTTACTGGTGAGTGGAAATTGAAGCCCTGTTTAGTGTAAGATACAGTTCACGGCAGGAGTTCCCGTGGGCCAACGCCCACCACTTTTTCGCGATAATTCGCGTGAACGCAAAAACCTTGCGCGGCGCAAAGTTTTTGCGTCATTCGTTGCAATTTACCTGGGGCGAGAATGGTGTACACAGTCGCACAGCCTGATGAAGAACCAGTTCCTGCCACGCGAAGAGCAGATTTTCTACACGCGTTGAATGCCGCCGCGGCCGCTCTGCAACGCGCACCCCATTCTGAAGTCAAAGTTCTCCACACTTTCAAAGAACAGATCACTCGGGTGGGCTTAAACGGTACTCTAGCGCTGCTCGACGAGCAAGGTAAGAAACTCACCTTTCGCGCTGTTGCCTTCCCCGGCCATCTGCTGCAAAGTCTGGAAGAAATGATTGGCTTTAAAGGTGAAGGTCTATCCTTCACCACCGATGAAGATCATGTTTACAGGCGGTTGGTTACGACCAAAGAGGCTTTCTTTGTCGCTGACATTAGCGGCGATATTGCCCCAGTCCTCCCTCTCGACGTTCGCCAGTACGCTAAAGAGATCGCCGGCTCTCTAGGGGAACAGCCCGGTATTTACGCGCCGCTATTGAGCGAAGGGCATCTCTTTGGCACGCTTGCCGTTTTTGGACCTGGCCTTTCGGCCGCAGATGTGCCGGCTATAGTCGCCTTTGCCAACCACATCGCCGTCGCCCTGGAAAACGCCCGCCTCTTCCAGGCCATGCACCGGGCCGAGGTGCAATACCGCCGCCTCTTTGAAACTTCTAACGACGCTATCGTCGTCATAAACCCCCAACAGCGCCGGATTATCTCGGCCAACCCCAGGGCCGAGCTTCTAACCGGCTATTCCGAGGCTGAATTACAGGCCATGCCTCTCTCCCATCTGGCCCCGGCCGGCTACCTCGAAGAGGCCCGGCACATTTTCGACCGGATCATCCAGGGTGAGCAACACGCCGTCGAGACCCGGCTAATCCGCCACGACGGCCGGGAACTGAGCGTCCAGGTCTTTGCCACTATCTTCGCGCTGGAGGGCCAGCGCCTGCTCCAGGGTGTGTTACACGACGTGACTGACTACCGGCAAGCTGAAGAAGCGTTGCGCCAGAGCGAAGAGCGATTTCACATCCTGGCCAATAACGCCCCGGCCGTCATCTATCTCTGCCAAAACAACTACACCTTTAACATGCTCTACCTGAACGACGCTGTAGAAACTCTTACCGGCTATCCCAAAGAAGAGTTCCTGGAAAACCGCATCACCTTTCGAGACATCTATCACCCTGACGATAGCCCCTTCATTCTGCCGGAAGATGACGAGGAGTTAAAACGGCAGGGCTCCTTCCAACTTAGCTATCGTATCCGCCACCGCTCTGGCGAATGGCGCTGGGTGGAAGATTACGGGGGCGGCGTTTTTGACGACGACGGCCGGCTGTTGTTCCTGGCCGGTTTCATCAGCGATATCACCAAGCGCAAGCAGGCTGAAGAAGCCCTTCAGGAAAGCCAGCGCGCCCTCTCAACGCTCATTAGCAATCTCCCGGGGATGGTCTACCGTTGTCGCAACGACCGCCGCTGGAGCAATGAATTTGTCAGCGATGGCAGCATTGAACTGACCGGCTACCGGCCCGAGGAATTTATAGGCGGTCAGGTGTATTATGGCGACCTGATCCACCCTGACGACCGCGACCGGGTGTGGAATGAAGTTCAGGAAGCGCTGGCCAGGCGGCAACCATTCCGCCTGAGCTACCGCGTTTACCACAAAGATGGCCGGGAAAAATGGGTCTGGGAACAGGGGCAGGGCGTCTATTCGTCCGAGGGCGAGGTGCTGGCCCTGGAAGGTTTTATCACCGACATTACCGAGCGCAAACAAGCGGAAGAGGCCCTGCGCCACGGCCAGAAGATGGAAAGCCTGGGCATCCTCGCCGGCGGTGTCGCCCACGACTTCAACAACCTGCTCGTGGCCATGCTCGGCCAGACCTCCCTGGCCTTGCTCAAGCTGCCGCCCGAGAATTCAGCCCGTCAACACGTCGAAAAAGCAGTCAAGGCCGCCGAACGAGCCTCCGACCTCACTCGCCAGTTGCTGGCTTACTCCGGCCGGGGCCAGTTTACTCACCGGCCGATTGATTTGAACGCCTTTCTCCGGGAAAGTACGCCCTTGCTGGAAGTCTCCCTTCCTAAGCACGTCCAACTGCGCTGGGAGCTGGCCGACCCTCTGGTCGCCATTGAGGGCGACCTGGGCCAGATTCAGCAAGTCGTCATGAACCTGGTATTGAACGCTGCCGAAGCCATTGGCGACCGGCCGGGCGCCATCGTCATCACCACCGGCGAACGGCTGATTGGCCAGAACGACAACCACTACTGGCGAGAAACAAACGACCCCCTGAAACCCGGCCAGTACATTTTCCTCAAGGTCGCCGACGACGGTAGCGGCATGGACGACAATACCCTGGGCAAAATCTTTGATCCCTTCTTTACCACCAAGTTCACTGGCCGGGGTCTGGGCCTGGCTGCCGTGCTGGGTATTATGCGCGGCCATAAGGGCGGCGTGTCGGTCTCCAGCCAGGTAGGCCAGGGCACGACCTTTGAGCTATTATTCCCCGTCAGCGAAGCGGAAGTAGCCAGGCTGCCAATCCTCGCCCCGGCCCAACCGGTCAGAAAGCAGCCCGGCGCCGTGCTCGTCATTGATGACGAAGCGGCCGTGCGCGAAGCTGCCAGCGACATCCTGGAACTAGAGGGGCTGCGGGTGATCGCTGCGGCCGATGGCCTGAAGGGCATTCACCTCTACCAGGAGCAGGCGGCCGATATTGACCTGGTGTTGCTGGACCTCTCTATGCCTGGTTTAAGTGGCGAAGAGACCTTTCGCGAACTGCAACGGCTCAATCCCCAGGTGCAGGTTATCCTTTCTTCCGGCTACAGCGCCGCCGAAGTCAACCGCGCCTTCCAGGGGCGGGGCATCGCCGGTTTTATCCAAAAACCCTACGATTGGGAAACCCTGGCCAGCGCCGTCTGGCGACACCTCGACAGCCAGAATTGATGCAGCCCTTGACTCACCAGGTGATCATTCTCCCAGACCTACTACTTCGGCAAGCCCTGGGAAGAGGCTGCCCCCGGGCTGAAGACGATTGAGGATGCCATTGAAATGCGCCAGCGCATCTTCCTGGCCTTCGAAGCGGCCGAACGGGAACCCGACCCGGAAAAACGACGGGCCTGGACCTACTTCACCCGTAAACGCGGCGCCCGGCTCATCACTGGCCCTCACCCCTTTCTCCTCCTAGACAACAAAGAGCATACCCTATGAACCAGGCAACCCTCACTCCTCATCGCTTAGAATCTGGCCGCCCCATCCGTCTGGCCGACCTGGCTACCGAAGGAAAACAGTTCCATCCAGACCGCGAGGCGGCCGAAGCAGAGTTTAGAAGCTTGCGTGACGAGCTGAGCGACTGGCAGGAACGTCTGTATGCTGAAGGTCGGCCTAAGCTGCTGGTGGTTTTGCAGGCCATGGACGCCGGTGGTAAAGACGGCACCATTCGCAACGTCTTCAAAGGCGTCAATCCTCAGGGCATCCAGGTCACGTCCTTCAAAGTACCCAGCAAAGAAGAGCTGGCCCACGACTTTCTCTGGCGCATTCACAAAGCCATGCCCGGCAATGGGATGATCGGCGTTTTTAACCGCTCCCACTACGAGGACGTCCTGGTCGTCCGCGTCCATCACCTCGTCCCGGAAGCGGTCTGGCGGCCGCGCTACGAACAGATCAACCACTTTGAGCAGCTCCTGGCCGAAACCGGCACCACCATCCTCAAGTTCTACCTCCACATCTCCCGCGAAGAGCAGCGCCAGCGCTTCCAGGCCCGCCTGGACGACCCAACCAAGCACTGGAAATTTTCCTTCGAAGACTTGGAAAAGCGGAAGTTATGGGACGACTACATGGCCGCCATTGAAGAAATGCTGAATCAGACGACCACCCCTTGGGCTCCCTGGCACGTCATTCCGGCCGATCAGAAATGGTATCGCAACCTGGCCGTCACCCGTGCCATCGTCCAATCCCTCCGTGACCTCAACCCCCAATACCCCCCGCCAGAAAAAGACCTCACCGGCCTGATCGTCGAGTAACAAGTTACTCAGAACCTTCAGCTAGAAAACTTTGTGCTCTCTCCAAGCAATCCTTGATTGCCAAGCAATCCTTGATTGCCGCTCTCTGTGTCTCCTCCCTGTGCTCTGTGTTCCTCCTCCCCGGCCGGAATCTCCAGCCGCTCCTCGCGGAATCCGTCGTTGGCGTCCGCGCCGGCTTCCTCCTCTGCCACCTCAGCTACCGGAATCACGGCCGGCGGCCCGACCCGGTAAGGGTCTACGTGGTGGTTGCCGCAGTACGGACACAGGTTCCACTGCAACTCCATCAGCGCGTTGCAGTCCGGGCAGACCTTGCGCAGGCGTGTGTGGCAATGAGGGCATAAAATCCAGCGCGGGTCCACCGTCCGGGAACAGCCGGGACAGGCCGGCCGCTCCTCAATCTCCTGCAGCAGCGCTTCCTCTTCCAGCGCCCGCTCGTAAGCCTCCGCCAGCGTTTCCGGCGGCCGCAAGATCAGGTAAACCACCAGCCCTGCGCCCGGCAGCACCGCTACCACCAGTGCCGCTAACAACTGGGCAAAAGGGTCCCGCGACCTGGCCCGCATATCACGAAACGTCCAGATGACCAGGCTAATCCAGATGGCGGCCAGCAACGCCCCCAAAACGGAAAAGCAAATCGTCAAATAAGAAATGATCGTTTCCAGGGAGGGAAATGTCATAGCCTGGAGATTATACTCGACCTCCCCCCAAAATAAAACGCTCCGCCGGGGCGGAGCGTTTTACTGGGGGCAGGGACCACTTTAGAGACAATACTGCGCCATCGGTGGCGCGATGCACGGTGCAACCTGGCTATACAAATTGCCAATCTGGGGACCCACCAGGGCTAAGATGACAATAATAACTACCGCGATCAACACCAACACCAATGCATACTCTATCAGTCCCTGGCCCTCTTCGCGAAGAAGAAATAACATATAATGTCCTCCTTCAGATAAAATAGAGAGGCTGCCTCTTCCATAAGAGCGCATACTCCGGAGAGGGATACCCCACCGTAGCAGATGAAGCGGGCCAAGTCAATGGGTATTTAGTCTAATCATCTTCTTATTTTACACGAAAAGTATCTTCATTGAAACCGCGATTTTGTACCGCCCCTGGCGTCGTCACACAGATGGTAAAGGTAAAGGCGTACACCGCCAGGCCGGAAGCGTGGAAAATCAATTCCAACTCGTGGGCCTCATAATCAGGATTCTGTACCAGCGCTACCAGGCGCGGCCGGTCGGCCACTATCTGGCTCCGGCCCTGGCTGTCAAAAGTAACGTCAACCCCGGCCGTGACCGGGGTTAGTGGCCCGCCATCCTGCCGTACCTCGACCAGCGATGGCCAATCGCCGGGCCACAAATTCAACGCCAGGGCCACAGGGTCGCTGGACGGGCTCATTACCACGTTCACCCCGGCCGCCCGGTAAGGTAACACAATCCGGCCACCCTCCTGTCCGGCGTAGACCATTGCCTCCGGCTCGGCCCGCCAGAACCCTTCCACATAGAAATGTCCCCGCTCTCGTTTCGCCGCCTCTGGCAACGTGTACGCCATCGTGCCCCCGGTGACGTACCCTTCCGGGTTGCCTAGCGCCCCGCCGAACAACCCGCCTCCCTGGTAGCCGGCGTACAGCTCCGGCGTCGGCCGGTAACACACCGCCCCCGGTGTATCTTCGCCCCGCAGCGGCGGCAGCACCTCCGGCAGGCTCACCGCCGGGTCACGCCGGCGCAGCAGGGTCTGGATGGCCTCCTCCGTTTCCGCATAATACCCCTCTCCCTGGCGATGGTAACGGATGTACCCCTCCGTATCTACCAGGTGCTTGCTGGGCCAGGCCCGGTTGGCAAACCGTTCCCACGTCTGGTACTCATTGTCCAGCAGCACCGGGTAACGGATGCCAAACTCCTCAATAGCCGCCTCGATTTGCGGCCGGGCCCTGGCAAATTTGAATTCAGGGGCATGGACGCCGACGATAGTCAGGCCCTTGTCCGCGTAGCGTTCGTGCCAGCGGCTCAGGTAGGGCAGCGTCCGAATGCAGTTAATGCAGGTGTAATCCCAGAAATCAACCAGGACCACCTGGCCGCGCAGCTCGGCCCGGCTCAACGGCCGCGGCCTATTCAGCCACTCTCCCTCTGCAAATTCCGGCATGCGGACAATCGGCCGGTTCAACAACCTCTCGCTCATGCCCGCCTGGTATAGCCAATTAGCTCTCCCTCGTCAAGAAGAGGGAGATTAGAGATTGGAGATTGATGAAACCAATCTCCAATCCCCAATCTCTTTCCTACTCCACCCAATTCGACAGAACCACCAACGTCCGGCTCTCCCACTGTGGATCGTTGCTCGGTAAATGGACCCGAAAATCGTGCGGCCCTTCCATACCCTCGTGCATCATAAACGACATGGATAATGTCGTGCTGTCACCCGGTTGTATAACCATCGAACCGATGGTCGGCGTCGGCGGTCAGCACCCGGCCGCGACTTCGACAAAGGGTGTTTCCGTAAAACGCACCGGCCCGTCCCCGGTGTTGCTCAGGGTAAAGGAAGCCGTCACCCATTCACCCAATTGCACGTCACCAAAATCCATCCGCTCCTGGTCTACTACCAGTTGCGGCGTCCCACCCCACTTCGTAGACTCCGACCCGGCCCCCAAATAAGCCAACAATGCCCCGACAATCAACAACAACCCGGCCACCCCCAGTAACAATGGCGCTGGTGCCCCTGCCTGGCGCTTCCGCCTGTCCCCCACCCGCTTCGACCGATTATGATTCATACCTTTCATTCCTTCCTACATAACCACACAACCACACAACTACACCTCCACACCCCTACACCCCCACACCCCTACTCCAAGACTGTCGGCGGCCCGTACCGCGAATACTCAATGTGAATGATCCTCTGTATGGCGCTGAGTGCCTTACCCTCCCTGGCCATTTGCACCGTGTCGTGAGTAATATCCACGCAAATCGTGCAGCCCGTGGCGTGCCAGTCATAGATAACGGTGCCGTCGGCCGCCACGCCATCCACGTAACAATCGTACAGCGACTTGTGCCCCAGCGGGCCACAACCGCAATAGCAAGGGATCTGGCTGAGAAAGTCGTAATTGGCCACGGCGTAACGGTACGCCTCCTGGATCCGCGCCGGGAGACGCTGCACCTCCTGGGGCATCTTCTCTAGCGGCGCCATATGGAGCTCGTGCGTCTCCTCCCCTCCGGCCGCCCCGCCGGCGCAGCCACTTACTAATAGACTAGGCAGCGCCATTAGCAGTACAATAGACAAGAAAAAGCGGACTCTGGGTGACATACTCAATGCTCTCCAAATTCACCTAATAACCAATAACCAATAACTTCTATCTTGAGTGTATGCCAACCCAGGCCATGCCAATAGTGACAATAATCACAACTTATACATGAAGGATGTCCCTTGTAGAACGATTTTGAAAATCGTTCACCCTGTAAAACGATTTTGAAAATCGTTCTCGCCGGGAGGCAACAATGGAACTGCTTGAACGGTATCGCGGCGCTTTGCTGGGCCTGGCGGCCGGCGACGCCGTGGGCACGACCCTGGAGTTCCGGCCGCCGGGAACCTTCACCCCCATCGCCGATATGGTCGGCGGCGGGCCATTCCACCTGGAACCGGGCCAGTGGACCGACGATACCTCCATGGCCCTTTGCCTGGCCGAAAGCCTGGTCGCCTGCGGCGGTTTCGACCCGGCCGATCAGATGCGGCGCTACCTGCGCTGGTACCATGAGGGCTACCACAGCAGCACCGGCCGCTGCTTCGACATTGGCAACACCGTCCGTGACGCCCTTCACCGCTTCGAGCAAACTGGCAATCCCTACGCCGGCTCCACCGGCCCCCATACGGCCGGCAACGGCTCCCTGATGCGCCTGGCCCCCGTCCCCCTCTTCTTTGCAGCCGACCCCGCCCTGGCCATTGCTCGCTCTGGCGACAGCTCCTACACCACCCACGGCGCCGCCACCGCCGTCAGCGCCTGCCACTACTTTGGCGCGCTCCTGGTGGGAGCGCTCAACGGGACCGCCAAAGAGGATTTGCTTGCCCCCCGCTATACTCCCGTCCCCGGCTACTGGGACGACCAGTTCCTGGCCCCGGAAATCGCTGAAGTCGCCGGCGGCTCCTTCAAAGTCCGCCAACCACCAGACATCCAGGGCACCGGTTACGTCGTCCGCTCCTTAGAAGCCGCCCTGTGGGCCTTCGACCACAGCGATAACTTCCGCGACGGCTGCCTGCTCGCCGCCAACCTGGGCGACGACGCCGACACCACGGCCGCTATCTACGGCCAACTGGCCGGGGCCTACTACGGCGAGCAGTCCATCCCCAACGCCTGGCGCGCCCGCCTTGCCCACCGGCATATCATTGAACTATTGGCCGAGCACCTTTACGTATTGGCCTTCGCCAGGTAAGAAAGAATTACATCACCTTTTCTTGAATCCACAAATTGACGAGCGTCTCAACCGATATACCCCGCTCTCGCGCCTTTTCTTCCACCTTAGTTAACAGGTCGCTGGCAACCGCCACCAACGTCACGCGCTCTCCCGGTGAGTATTCAATTTCCACGACTTGCGTAGGATAGTCAGCCACGCTATGCGTATCCCAAAACTCTGAGGCCTCCCTGATAGTCATATTATCGGGAATTGGCTCAATCCTATCCGCCATATTGTCTGCGCTCCTTTTTTATCCTTATCAATGCTCTCTTAGAGCCAGATCGTCCCCTTAATTCTCATGAAACGATTATACATCAATTCCGGTGCCTGGTGTGCCCGCCTTGCCGGCCGCAGTATAATAGAATCACTGGCCGACCATTTCAAAAGAGACAACACGCGCGGGGCGCACCACGATAAATGAAAATTCTTTAAACCTTTGCGCCTTTGCGTCTTTGCGTCAAATTATTTTCATAGAGGTAAACATGTCTACCCAACCAGGTGAACAAAAAGAACCCGCCAGGTCCCGGAGAAAGGTGTCCATCCTGGACCTGCAAAAGAAAAAAAACAACGGCCAGCCCATCACCATGCTGACTGCCTACGACTACCCCTCTGCCCTGCTCGTGGACCAGGCCGGCGTGGACCTCATCCTGGTCGGCGACTCGCTGGCCATGGTCGTCCTGGGCCTGGAAAACACCCTGGCTGTGACCATGGACGAGATGCTCCACCACGCCCGGGCCGTGGCCCGGGGAGCGAAGGCCGCCTTTCTCATCGGCGACATGCCCTTCATGTCCTACCAGGCCGACGTCGTCGAGGCTGTGCGCAACGCCGGCCGCTTCCTCAAAGAGAGCGGCATGGACAGCGTCAAGCTGGAGGGCGGCCACGAAGTGGCCCCGGCCACCCGGGCCATCGTTAACGCCGGCATCCCCGTCATGGGCCACATCGGCCTGACCCCCCAGTCCATCTCCAAGCTGGGCGGCTTCCGCGTCCAGGGCAAAACCGCCGCCGATGCCCGCCGCCTGCTCGACGACGCCCTGGCTCTGGAAGCGGCCGGCTGTTTCGCCATCGTCCTGGAAGCCGTCCCCGCCCCGGTGGCCGAAGCCATCTCCCGTCGGCTGCGTATCCCCACCATTGGCATTGGCGCTGGCCCCGGCTGCGACGGCCAGGTGCTGGTCTACCACGACCTGCTTGGCCTCTTCGACCGCTTCACCCCCAAATTCGTCAAGCAATACGCCAACGCCGGCCAGGCCATCCACGAAGCCCTGGTCGCCTACGTCGAGGACGTAGCTGCCGGCCGCTTCCCCGCCGCCGAACACACCTACCCCATGGACGAAACCGAACTCGCCACTTTCCTGTCCGAGCTGGAAGGCTAAAAAAGAAAACGCCAATCACGCGAATAGACAAATGGCGCGAATTCTTTTAGAAAATTCGCGTCATTCGCTTATTAGCGCGATTCGCGTTTTAACCTATCGTCCCCTACCTGTTGATTTTTGTCCCGTCGAACGTCTTATAATGTAACAGTTCAACGCGCAACAATTGCCAGCAGGCCAGGATGGACGATACGCTCGCTTCGCAACGTTTTAGCCAACTTTATGTTGAGTCTTACGCTCAACTATACCGCTTCTTCTTCGCTCACGTTCAGCACACTGAAACGGCCGAAGATTTAACCTCCGAAACCTTCTTCCGCGCCCATCGCCGCTGGCCGCCGCACAACCTCAACGGCCACGCCCCCAAGGCCTGGCTATTCCAGATCGCCCGCAACCTGCTGACCGACCATTACCGGGCCAGCGGCCGCCGCGACGACGAACCTTTAGACGACGACGAAACCTTGCCGTCGCCCCAGCCCACCCCCGGCAGCGGCCGCCACCTCGACGCCCTGGCCGTCAAAATTGCCTTTACTTCTCTTTCCAACCAGGACCAGGCCGTGCTGTCCCTGCGCCTGGCCGGGCTGAGTAACCGCGAAATTGCCTCCACCCTGGACATGAACGAAGGCGCGGCGGCCATGGCCTGCCTGCGCGCCCTGGAGCGCCTGCAAAAGAAGCTGGAGAGCTGAGAATGACTGACCAACTACCCTGGGATGACGACACCTTAGCCGCCGCCCTGGCCGGCCGCCTCGACAGCGGCCATCTAACCCCTACCCCCGAAGGCAGCCCCGAGCTGGACCACCTCTTGGCCGCCTTCGACCAACTCCAGGCCGCCGTCGTCGAGGAGCCCGGCCGGGAATTCCAGGAACAACTGGCCATCCTCTTACTGGGCGATACCCCACCAACGCTCCGGCCGGCCAGGTGGCGCTGGCCCGATCTGGCCAGCCTCCGTTCTCGCCTGGCCCGGCCGCGTCTTCCCCTGGCCCGGCCGGGCTGGCCGGCCATAGCCTGGCCGCGCCGGCCCTCTCGCGGCTGGTTGGTGGTCGCAACGCTTGGCCTGGCGCTGGTGGCCTCTGTAATCCTTTTCCGGCCACGCCCGCCCGCAACCCCCACAGCCGCTACGACAAATAATTTTACAGATAGCAGCTATAGCCCAAATGCTTCTTTCCTGGATGGTCTCTTCAGACAAGACGCAGAGCCGGCCGCTTTACCCGACAGCATCGTCTTAGGCCCTGAAGGTACTTATTATAGGATGGAGACGCCTCTGCCTGATGAAGCCGTAGCCGGTAGAGCCGGCGGCGAGGTTCAGAGGAGCCAGTTCCCCGACCTGCTCATCCAACAAGAGGCCTGGCTGGTCCTCGTCGTCGAAGATGTCTTTGCCACCCAGCGCAGCGTCCAGCGCATCGCCGCCGGCCAGGGTGGGGCCATCGTCAACCTGCAGGCCGCCCAGACGCCGGCCGGCGACCCCGAGGCCACCATCTCCCTCCGCGTCCCGGCCGAAAGATTCATGAGTACCCTGGAACAGTTAAAAGACCTGGGGCTGGAAGTTACCGAAGAGCAAATCGCCAGCCAGGATGTCACCGCCGAATACGTAGACCTGAACGCCCGGCTGCGCAACCTGGAACTGGCCGAGACCGAAATTGGTGAGCTGCTGGCCAGCGCCCAGGAACGCGGCGAAGAGAGCGACGACATCCTGCAGATTTACGACGACCTGCTGGACCTGCGTGAACGAATCGAGCAGACCCGCGGCCGGATCGAGCTGCTGGAACAGACCACCGCCACCTCCCTCATCACCGTCACCCTGCTCACCGAGGAAGTCGCCGAGACCCTGGAGCCGCCCGAATTCAGCTTGGCCCGCGTCGCCAATGAAGCCTGGGTCAACCTGGTCGGCATTCTCCAGTCCGTCGCCGCCACCCTCGTCTGGGCCGGCGTCCACTCCCCCCTCGTCCTGGTTCCCCTCGCTCTGGTCGCCCTCGCCTGGCGGCTGCTCCGCCGTCGCCGCCCCATCCGCCCGGCCCCCCCGGCCGCCTCGTAAGACGCGACTAATAATCACGAATGGCGCGAATAAAATTTACAAAACATTCGCGTCATTCGCCCATTCGCGTCATTCGCGTTCAGAAATTACCCACTTACCACAGTCCTCGCCAGGACAGGCAAATTATGTCACAATTCGCCTATGCGCGTGGCTATTGTCGGTATTGGGGCGATGGGTTGTCTGTTTGCCGGCCGTCTCTCCTCCCTGGTAGACGTCATTATGGCCGGCAACTGGCAGGAACAAATCGCCACCCTCAACACCCACGGCCTTCGCCTCATCCACCCCGACGGCCGGGAGACCCACCACCGCGTCAAAGCCACCGACAACCAGGACGTCATCGGCCGGGCTGACCTGGCCCTCGTCGTCGTCAAAAGCCCTAAAACAGCCTCGGCCGCCGACGTGGCCCGCCAGGCGTTGGGTGAAAACGGCCTGGCCCTGACCCTGCAAAACGGCCTGGGCAACCTGGAAATCCTGGCCGCCGTCGTCGGCCAGGAGCGGGCCGCGCTGGGCGTCACCTCCGAAGGGGCCACCTTGCTGGCCCCCGGGCTGGTCCGCCACGCCGGCGCCGGGCTCACCCACCTGGCCACCACCTCGGCCACGGCCGGCCGGTTAGAGGAGGTCGCCGCCCTCTTTCGCGCCGCCGGCTTTGTCACCCACCTGGTCGAAGACGCCGACAGCCTCGTCTGGGGCAAGCTGGCCGTCAACGCCGGCATCAACCCCATTACCGCCCTGCTGCAACTACCCAATGGTTTCCTGGCCGAAAACGAAGCCGCCCGGAAAGTGATGGAAGAAGCCGCCGAAGAAACGGCCGCCGTCGCCCGCGCCCAGGGCATTACCCTTCCCTACGCCAGCGCCGGCCGGCGCGCCCTCGAAGTAGCCCAGGCCACGGCCGCCAACCTCTCTTCGATGGCCCAGGACATGGCCCGGGGCGAGCCGACCGAAATCGAGGCCATTTGCGGCGCTGTCGTCCGCCTCGGCCGCCGCTACGGCGTCCCCACCCCCGCCAACGAACTTCTGCTCCGCCTGATTCAGGCCAAAACCGCCTCACTCACCCCGTAACCGTGCCTGACATAACTACACAACCACACAACCACACAACTATACCCCCCGGCACGCCTCACACCGCCCATAAAACTCCAACAAATGGCCGTGAATCTCAAAATTAAAATGGCCGCTAATCACCCGGCTTATCTCTTGCACCGCGCACTCGTCAAACTCAATCACCCGGTCGCAGCCGGAGCAGACCAGGTGATGGTGATGGCCATCGTCCAACAAGATGTAGTGAGCGGCCCCCGTTCCCTGGTAGACAGGGCGAATCAGCCCCAGCTCCGACAGCAGCTCCAGGGTGCGGTAGACCGTCATCCGGCCGACACCCGGCGCATCCTGGCGCACCAGGCCCACCAGCTCGTCAGCGCTGACGTGTCCCTCGCTACCCACCAGGGCCGCCAAAATCTCCTGCCGGGCGGCCGTCAGCCGGTAGCCGTTCTCTTGCAACGCCTGGCTCAAGCGTGCCAGTTTATTAACCATCGTCAAAGTCCTTTTCAGGTGACTGTCACTTGCAGAAGTGACAGTCACCTCTGAACCTAAAGATTCATTGATTCCAATGCCACGCGCGTTCGTGCCGCGTCTGGGGTAGCCTTCATTTCCTCAAACATGGCCAGGGCGCGGGCAAAGTAATCGCGCGCCTCGTCTAATGCCTGCCGCGTTCGCGCCAGGTCACCCAACTCAGCCAGTGTGCGCCCGATCTGCCAGCGCGTATCCAGCTTGCCGAACAACTCCAGGGCTTGATTGAATCTAGACTCGGCCTCACCAGGTTCGTTGGCCAGCCGGTGGGCAACACCCCAGGCGCGATGGGCAATACCCTGATACAGCCTATGACCACAATGCGTTGCCATTTCTTCAGCCAGGCCGGCGTAGTGCCGGATGGCTGCCTCGTCACCATGCCCGGCCGCAACGTCGGCCAGCATGGTGTATACGTCCAGATCACTCCCCATCGAACCCCATTCGGTTGGCCAACTCACTTTCTGGAGGCCCTGCTCCAGATATTCCCGGACAAGGGCGAACTCGCCCTCTGCCATCAACGGCAGGCTCATTCAATAGTGCTGATTACGCTGCCATTGTTCCCTTGTCGCCGTATTCGCGATCATATAGTCATACGACGCTTTTCGGTACATGTGGGCTTTGTCAAAGTTGCCACGCAACGCGTGAACGCTGGCGCCGAGCGCCAGGGCAAAACAGGGCGCGCCCACCCGTTCGCGAGGATAACGTTGTTCAAGGGCCTGCCATGCCGCCTCAATGCGGATCGCATCGTCCCAGCGATCAAGGCGGAAGGTGCATTGAAGCTGAAGGGAGAGGGCGTTGAATTGCTCGCCCACGGCTTGAATCTGGGCGGCAAGGCTTTCCGCCTCCTGAAGATGAGTCAAGGCCTGCGTGTATTCGCCCACGTACATCAGAGCGCTGCCGGCCGTACGCAGGCTGTCCAGGCGCTCGCGGACGTGATCAAAGCGGGCATCGGCGCTGCTGGCCAATCGCCGGAGTGCGATCTGAAGATACTCCTGCAGCAACCCCCGTGCCAGGTAAATCACGGCCAGGGCGCCGAGCGCAGTTGACACTTCGGCCGGATCATTCAATTGCTCGGCCACGTTTAGAGCCGCCAGCGCATGGCGTTCAGCGGCCTCCCAATTCGGAGGCAGGCGATTGCGCCAGGCATCCAGCGAGAGGGTTTTCAGGAGATAGACCGTTTCCCGGTGCGGCGCCTGGTCCTCCAGTAGTTGCAGCGCATCTTCCAGGCTCGCCCGCGAAACGATGCCGATCCGGTCCGCTTCTTCCTGTTGCTCAACTCTGGTCGCCCACCGGATATCGGAGACCGTTTGGATGATCTTACGATGAAGGCGCAGGGCGATGACGTTATTCACGCCTGCCAGCTTGCGCCACAATTCAAGCGCCTGCTGATAGAGCGCCAGGGCTTGTGGGCCTTCGCGGAGCAGTTGGTAAACGTCAGCCAATTCTTCCAGTAAGGCCAGCTTCGTTCCGCTTTGTTCGTCCCCTTCCATTAGATTGAGCGCGGAGCGCAGGTATTGAACAGCCTCCTCATAAGCATACCTGGCTTCGGCTTGATGAGCTGCCTCACGGGAGTAGTGGACTGCTTTGTTGCGTTCTCCAGCAACAGCGAAGTGATGCGCTAGTAGGCCGGCGAGTTCTCCCTGACGGTTGTCGTACAACTTTTCTAATGCCTCGCCGACCGTCTGGTGAAGACGCTTCCGTTCTGCTTTCAACAAGGAGGCATAGGCAGCATCCTGGATTAGCCCGTGCCGGAAAAGGTATTCAATCTCCGGCCGCGTGATAGTCAGGATAATGAGGCCCGAAGCTTCCAGGGAATTGAGTTGGTGCGTAAGAGACATAATTTGTTGCCCCTGTCCTTCAGGAGCCGGCCGGCCCGTTCAACTGCAAACGCGTGATCACCCCCCGGCCGGGAGCAAACAAAAAAGCGGCCAGGAAAATGAGCGTGGCCACCAGGACCACGGCCGGGCCGGAAGCGATGTTCAGGTAATAAGAAACATACAGCCCTGCCACGCCGGAGAACGCGCCAATGGCGGCCGCGCCGGCCATCATCGCCGGCACTCGCCGGGTGAGCAATGAGGCGGCGGCGGCCGGCGTAACCAGCATGGCCACCATCAAGGCCAGGCCGACCACCTGCAAGGCCACGACAATCGTCACCGCCGTCAGCACCAGCAGCAGGTAACGCAAAAAGGTAGCCGGCAAGCGCAACGTGGAGGCCAGGATCGGGTCAAAAGAGATTACCAGAAACTCCTTATAAAAGAGTAGCACCACCAGCAGCACGCCGCCGCCCAGGCCAAAAATAAGCCACAAATCGGCCTTCGAAACGCCCAGCAAATTACCAAACAGGAAGTGGGCCAGGTCTATGGTGTAATTGCCCGTGGCCGAAAGCAAGGCCACCCCCAGGGCAAAAGCGCCGGCAAAAATCACCCCGATAGCCGTATCCTCCTTCACTATCCCCTGGCTACTGAGTGCGCCAATCCCCACCGCCGTCAGCGTTCCCATGATCAGCGCCCCCAACGCCAGCGGCCAGCCCAGCAAAAAGGCCACCACCACGCCCGGCAAAATCGTGTGCGCCAGGGCATCGCCAAAGAAGGCCATCCCCCGCAGCACCACGTACGTCCCCAGCACCGAGCAGACCACCCCCACCACCACCGCCGCCAGTAGCCCGCGAAAGATAAAGGAGTAACTCAGTGGTTCCAGCAACCAATCCATCATGCCCCTCATGCAGAGAATGGAGTGGAGATTAAGATGGTGAGCAACCTCTGGTTGCCAATCTCCAATCTCCAATCTCCAATCTCTAACCTCTCTCCTCCTCGCAACAACTATCCGCTACCAGCACCACCTGCCCCTCGTCCGCTACCCGGTGCAGGTGGCCGCCATACGCTTGCAGCAGGTTGTCCGGGGTCAACGCCACGCCGGCCGGCCCCAGGGCTACAATTCGCCGGTTCAACAACATTACCTGGTCAAAGCGCTCGGCGGCCATATTCAGGTCGTGGGTCGCCACCAGCACCGTCACTCCGTCGCGGTGGAGCATGTCCAGGATCTCAAAGATGGCCTCGTGGCTGGGTACGTCCAGCCCGGCAAACGGCTCGTCGAGCAGCAGCAGGTCAGCCTCCTGGGCCAGGGCCCGGGCGATAAACACCCGCTGCTGTTGCCCGCCGGACAACTCGCCGATTTGCTTGTGGGCCAGGTGTCCGGCATTGACTCGTGCCAGGCTGGCCCGGACCATCTCCCAGTCGCGCCGGCCGGGCCAGCGGAACAGGCCGATCTGCCCTACCCGCCCCATCATCACCACGTCCTCCACCGTCACCGGGAAAGACCAATCAATCTGGCTGCGCTGCGGCACGTAGGCAATACAGATGTGCTTGTCTGCCACCCGGCCGTACACGTTGACCATGCCTCGGGTCGGCTTCAGCATCCCGGCCACCAGCTTGAACAACGTGCTCTTCCCCGCGCCATTCGGGCCAACCACGGCAATCCGCTGCCCCACCTCCACGGTGAAAGAAACATCCTTCAGGGCATAGCCGTCGGCCGTCATTCCATTGCCGGCCGGCCCAACCAGGCCCTGCGCCCCGGCCACGTAAGCCACCGACACGTCTCGCATTTCCAGCGCCGGCGCAGCCGGTTCGTGGGCAATACCTCGTTCTTTTACTTTAGCTACGAAAGCGCTCATATTGATATTTTATACCAACCCCGCAGGTTTGGGAAACCTGCGGGGTTTTTCTCACCACTCTAACGCTAACTCTAGCTCTAACTCTGGCCCAAACCAGCGACCATCGCCTCTATATTAGCCCGCATCATCCCCAGGTAACTGCCAGTCTCGCCCAGGGCTTCCGTATAAAGCGTCAAAACCTGTATCACCCGGCACGTCTCCACCTCGGCCGCCACGGTTCTGGCCAGTTCGTCGTTGGCCGTACTCTCGGCGAAGAGGGCGCAAACCCCCTCCTGGCGCATCGTCTCCGCCAGTTGAGCCAGGCCGCTGGCCGACGGCTCGGCCAGCGTGCTGGTGGCAGGGATAACCGTGCCAATGATTTCAAAACCATAGGCGGCCGCAAAATAGCCAAAGGCGTCGTGGTTCGTCACCAGCTTGCGCTGTTCGGCCGGAATTTGGGCCACCTGCTCGTCGTAGTAAGCAATCAATTCCTCCACCTCGGCCAGGTAAGCCCGGGCGTTGTTGGCGTACGTTTCTGCGTTAGCCGGGTCCAGCGTCCTTAACACCTGCTCGATGTTGGCCACCCACTGGAGCACGTTGTGCGGATCGAGCCAGGTATGGGGATCGGCCGCGCCGTGCCCATGTTCTTCCCCGGCTTCCTCTTCGTGGCCCGCTTCACTGGCAGCCAGCGGCTCAATGTTGGCCGAAACAGGCGCCAGGGGCGTGTCTTCGGCGGCATTCTCCAGACTGGCCAGCAACCCTTCTTCCAGGTTCCAACCATTGACAAAGACGACGTCCGCCTCGGCCACGCTGGCCAGGTCGGCCGCCGACGGCTCGTAACTATGCGAATCCTGCGCCGGGCCAATCAGCACCGTCAGTTCAATCGCTTCCCCACCTACCTGGGCCACCACGTCGCCGATAATCGTGGTGGTAGCCACTACTCGCAGCCGGCGGCCGCCCAGGTCAACGGCCGCGACTTCTGGCAACGTCAACATGGCCAGTTCTTCGTCATGCTCCCCTTCTTCATGTTCGGCTTCATGCTCCGGGTTTGCCAGGCTGCTGCTGGGTGCCTCTGTTGCCGCCGGGGTATTCGCTTGCCTGGACGGATTGCAAGCCACGAAAAGCAGGCTCGCCGTGATGGTGAACAACAGGCAGCTCCACAGTCGTTTTTGTTGCCAGCGCATCTTCTCCTCCATTTACTATCATTCACTATCATTCACTATCATTCACCATTGATACTTTGTATCAATTCTAATCAGCATTTGGCGCTTGTCAACACTATTCTGAGCTAGGTACAACTTCGACAACATGGTTATTGCAACTGGTTGACAATCGCTTTGGCATCTCCAAACTAAAATTTCCTGGACATTGAATTTGACGAAGTGGCCCGGTTTTTATAAGCTTGCTGGCAATGGAAACAACAGAACAGGTTACGGTCGCCCCGGCCGCCCGAAAAGAGTCGAGTAACGGCCTCAGGTACCTGATCGCCGGCCTGGCCCTGGTAATATTACTGGCTATTCTGCTGCCTCGCTTGCCGGCCACTCCCCTTAGCCAACGTTTTCAAACCTTCGTCACCATCTTCCTGGGCATTTTCATTGAGGCGGCGCCGTTCCTGCTGGCCGGCTCGGCCGTTTCCGGCATCATCGAGGAATTTGTGGACCGCAGCGCCCTCGACCGCTTCATTCCCCGCCGGGCGCTGCCGGCCGCCCTGGCCGGGGCGTTTCTGGGCCTGACTTTTCCCGTCTGTGAGTGTGGCGTGGTGCCCGTGACGCGTCGCCTCTACCAGAAGGGCCTGCCTCTGCCGGTGGGAGTGGCTTTTTTGCTGGCGGCCCCGGTGGTCAACCCCATTGTCATCCTCAGCACCTACGCCGCTTTTGGTTGGGGGCTGGTGCTCATCGGCCGCCTGCTCTTCACCATTCTGATCGCCTTTGCCGTGGCTCTGCTTTTTGGCCTGGCCCGGCCGGGCGAGGTGCTCTTGCCGGCCGGCCACCTGGCCGGTGATGCCCACCACCACGATCATGACCACGCCGCCGGAGTGGCCCAACCGGCTGCCAGGCCGGCCGGTTGGCGGCTGATTGGCGGCCGGCTGTGGCGCGCCCTGGCCATCGGCGGCGACGACTTCCTGGACATGGCCCGCTACCTGGTAGCCGGCTCCATGCTGGCCGCCGCCATGCAGACCGTCATCCCCCAATCCACCCTGCTGGCGCTCGGCCGGGGGCCAGTCATTTCCGTCGTCACCCTCATGCTCGTGGCTTTCGTGCTATCCATTTGCTCGACCGTAGACGCCTTCGTTGCCCTCTCCTTCACCAACACCTTCACCACCGGCTCTATCCTGGCCTTCCTGACCTTTGGCCCGATGGTGGACATCAAAAGCTCGCTCATGTTCCTGGGCGTCTTCCGCCGCCGCACCGTCCTTTACCTGGTGCTCTTGCCCTTGCTCTTCAACCTGGTCATTGCCATTTTCGTCAATCTTAATCTGGGCTGGTAAGGTCAACCTCCCGGAGGTTTGAGCGGTGAAACCGCCAACCTCCGGGAGGTTACCTCAGAGGTAATCCTGTGCAACGATTATTAAAGTTCCTGGTTCTCCTGGCGACGGGCCTCTTCCTCTATACCCGCTTGCTGAACGGGACTATCTATTACTATATCAACCAGCGTTTTGTCGTCCTCGTCTTGCTGGCTTCGGCCGGTTTCCTCCTGGTGGCCGCCAGCTACTACCGCAGCGCCGGCCAGGAAGCAGACCACGCCGGCCACGACCACGGCCGGCTCAACTGGTTGGGCTTCCTCCTTGTCCTGCTGCCCCTCGTCCTGGGCTGGCTGGTACCCCCCCAGCCGTTGGGCGCTTCGGCCGTCGGCAACCGGGAAGTGAACGTCGGTAGCCTTTCCTCCGTCGCTCCACCACGCAACGACGACCGCATGGGGCTGGTCGCCGGCGAGAAAAATATCCTCGACTGGCTCCATGCCATCCAGCAAACCTCCGACCCCTCCGCCCTGGCCGGCCAGGAAGTCCACGTCATCGGCTTCGTCTACCGCGACGACCGCTTTGCCGCCAACCAGTTCCTCGTCGGCCGCTTCATCGTCAGTTGCTGCGTGGCCGACGCCTCGCCGGTGGGCCTCATCGTCGAGTGGCCCGACGCCGCCTCCCTGCCGGCCGACCAATGGTTGGAGGTTACCGGCCGCTTCACCGTTGGCACGTTCAGCGGCGTAACCCTACCGATTCTCACCCCTGACGAGGTGAAACGTATCGAGCCGCCGGCGCAACCTTATCTCTATGGCTAACGTCCAGCGCTCGACACTCAGTCTACGGGGCTTAAGCCTTTTCGACCGGTCCGCCCTGCTAACGATGATCGGCTTGCTGCTCCTGGCCGCCCTCCTTCTGTGGCGCGGCGACCGGGTTGGCGTGCCCGTAGCCCAGCTCAGCCCGGCCGACGGCGCCGGCGGCGTCTCGACCCGGGCCACCCTGCGCATCACCTTTGCCCAGGATATGGCCACCTCAGCCAGCCCAGAGCTGTCTATTTCTCCCCCGGTGAGCGGCGCTATCCGCTGGGAAGGGCGAACACTCGTCTTCCAGCCGGCCGTCCCCCTGGCCCCGGACACCGCCTACACCGCCACCCTGCCCGCCGGGCTATCCAGCCAGGGCGGCCGCCAGGTGCTCCGGCCCGTCACCTGGCAATTCCGCACCGGCCGGCCGCGCGTCGTCTACCTGGCCTGGGACGCCAGCCGGCGCAACCAGCTCTTTGTCATCTCAATGGACGGCGGCCAACCCACCCAGCTCACCCGCAGCCCGGACGACGTCCTCGACTACGGCATCTCGCCTGATGGCCAGACCATTGCCTACAGCAGCTCCCGCCCGGACGGTGGGACCGACCTGTGGGCCATCGGCGTGGACGGCCGGAACCGTCGCCAGTTGCTGGACTGCACCGGCGGGGCCTGCAACAACCCCCTCTGGTCGCCGGACGGCTGGCGGATTCTTTACGAGCGGCGCAACTTCACCTCTCCCGGCGGCCCGCCCGGCTCGCCCCGGTTGTGGTGGCTGGACCTGCGCCTTGGCGAGACGGCCGCCGTCTTCCAGGACAGCCAGTGGTTGGGCCTGCAAGCTCGCTTTTCACCTGACGGCCGCTGGTTGAGCTACGTTTCGCCCCAATCACAGGAAGTCCAGGCCTTCAACCTGGAAACAGGCCGCTCCCTGCTCATCGAAAGCCAGACAGGCGAAGCCGCCACCTGGAGTTCGGACAACCAGGCCCTCGTTGTCAGCCAGATCCAGTTTATCGGCGAAAGCTTTGCCACTCATCTCTTCAGGATTGACCTGGCCACTAACGAGATCACCGACCTGAGCGGCAGCGACACGGTCATCAACGACGGCGCGCCGGCCTGGTCGCCCGACGGCCGGTGGATCGCCTTCGGCCGCAAAATTCCCTCCGTGCCCATGGGTCGGCAGTTGTGGTTGATACGGCCGGATGGCAGCGAAGCGACCCAGTTGACCAGCGATTACGAGGTCCACCACGGCCCGGCCAGTTGGTCACCTGATAGCCGCACCTTGCTCTTCCAACATTACCTGCTGGCCGAGCCCGGCGCCGGTCCGGGCATCTGGGTCCTGGACGTCGAAACGAAGGAAATGCGCCAGCTCGCCGCCCCCGGCCTCCTCCCCGCCTGGCTCCCCTAAACCGCTGTGCTCTCTATGTTCCTTTGAGATTAATGATGAACGACCCCTTTGAACAATCCCGCACCGAAGGCCTCCACCACCGTCTCAGCCTCCTGGCTGGCGAATGGGAAGGCCTTACCCGCACCTGGTTTGAGCCTGGCAAACTGGCCGACGAGTCCCCCACTCGGGGCGTCATGCGCCTCATCCTTGACCCCGACCACGTCGTCATCACCGTCTATAACATCTCCCCGGCCGGCGAAGAAGCCAAAGCCGCCGAAACACAGTACACCCGCAGGAGTTAAATGCCCCAACCCTTTATCACCACCGCCGACGGCCGTCGCACCTTTGCCTGCTCCCCGGCCGCCGTCGAAGTCTTCATCGTCAACGACCGGGAAGAAATCCTTCTGCTGGCCCACCCCCAGCGCAACGGCGGCTGGGAAGTGATTAACGGCGCCCTGGAAGCCGGCGAAAGCGCCCTGGCCGGCTGCCTGCGCGAAACGTGGGAAGAGGCCGGCCCGGCCGTTCGCGTCCGGCCGCTCGGCGCTATCCATGTCTCCACCTTCCACTACGACGACCACGCCCGCTACATGCTCAGCATCGCCTATCTCATGGCCTACGAAGGCGGCCCGGTCCAACCCGGCGACGACATGGCCGGTAGCCGCTTCCGCTGGTGGCCGCTGGACGAGCTGATGGACGAGGCTGTAAACGTCATCGTTCCCGTCAATGAGCGCTGGCTGCTGGCTCGCGCCATCGAGCTGTACCGGCTGTGGAAGAACCAGGAACATCCCCTCCAGCTCGATTTGGACGGCGACGCCGTGACCGCCGTAGCTGGCCCCCGCCGGCCGCCGGCGATGAGCCAGGCCACCCTTTGCTTCCTGGTTCGGGGCGACCCACCGGCCGAACTCCTGCTGGGCCACAAAAAGACCGGCTTTGGCGCTGGCCGGTACGTTGGGGCCGGCGGCAAAATAGAAGCGGGTGAGACCCCGGCCGAGGCCGCCGCCCGCGAGCTGGCCGAAGAAACCGGCGTCCAGGTCTTGCCCACCACTCTAGAGCCGGCCGCTCGCCTGACCTTCCTCTTCCCGGCCCGGTCGGCCTGGAACCAGGTCGTCCACGTTTTTCTAGTCCGGCAATGGCCAGGCGAGCCGGTCGAAAGCCGGGAAATGAAACCGGTCTGGTTCCCCGCCAGCCAGCTTCCCTATCCCCTGATGTGGCCGGATGCGCCTTACTGGCTGCCGCTACTGTTGCAAGGCCAGCGCCTGGAGGCACGTTTCACCTTTGCCGACGACAACGAAAGCGTCGTCCAGGCGATCATTACCCCCGCTGATTCAGCCTATTCGCGCCATCTGCGATAAAGAACCAAATGATTCGCGTCATTTGCCCCATTCGCGTCATTCGCGATAAAGGACCAAATGATTCGCGTTATTTGTCCCATTCGCGTCATTCGCGATAAAGAAAGAGGTAACTGAAATAGAACCAGACTCTCTGGAGTCAGCAAACCCCACACCCAGGCTTTACGATGACTTGGCTTCCTGGTGGCCGCTGCTTTCCGCGCCGGCCGACTACGCCGAAGAAGCTGCTTTTTTCCACCGGCTCTTGCAGGAAGCTGTCACCCCACCGCCCCACACGCTCCTGGAGCTGGGCAGCGGCGGCGGCAACAACGCCTCCCATCTGAAAGCCCATTATCAAATGACCCTCGTAGACGTCTCACCCGGCATGGTCGCAGTCAGTCGCCGTCTCAACCCGGAATGTGAGCACCACCTCGGGGACATGCGCACCGTGCGCCTCAGCCGGCTGTTTGACGCCGTCTTCATTCACGACGCCATAGACTACATGATCACCGAAGACGACCTGCGCCGCGCCCTGGAAACTGCCTTTGTCCATTGCCGGCCGGGCGGTGTGCTGTTAGTCGCCCCCGACTACGTCCGGGAGAACTTCACCCCTGGCGCCGATCATGGCGGCCACGATGGTCCGGATCGCGCCCTTCGTTACCTGGAATGGACCTATGACCCGGACGAAAACGACACCGTTTACACCACAGACTTCGCTTATCTGCTCCGCGAAGCCAACGGCGCCGTGCGCGCCGAGCATGACCGTCACATCTGCGGTCTCTTTCCCCGCGCGACCTGGCTGCAACTACTACGCCAGGTCGGCTTCGACCCCCGCATTGCGCCGGACCCCTACGGCCGGGAACTATTCCTCGCCCTGAAGCCCGGCCGCTAAAGAATTACCCAATGACTCCAATTACCAAAAAAAGGGCGTTCCCGGTTGGGAACGCCCTTTTCATATCAGGTCAGACCAGGTCCACGCTTACCGGCGTTTGCGCCAGTAAGATAGGAAGCCCAGTCCGGCTGCTGCCGGGAGCAAGACCAGTCCGCCTAATGGCCAGGTCGCCGCTTCCGGCTGGATGGGAACCACCGCCGTGCTACCTCTGATGACGAACGGCAGATAGACGTCAGTCGAAACAACGTGCATCACTAGGGTAGCCGGACCCACCGGGTTCACAAAGTTCCCGGAGAGGATCAAGGTGGCTGTGTAGGTGCCGGGCTGGGTGATGCTGGCGCTATTGAAGTTGACATCAATATCCACCGACTGGCCTGGCTGGATGGTCCCGGAGTTCGGCAACACGTTAACCCAGGGCGCATTGTCTGCCAGGTCGTAAGTGAGAAGGAGCGAGCCCGTGTTGGTCATCACCAGCGTTTCCTGCGCTGAGCCGCCCAACGGTACAGTCACCTCGATCAGGTTCGGCGCATACTCGAGAATGGCAGCAATGGGCGTCAGGGCAAAGTCCGTTGTCGTCGTTACTCCCTGCGTGGCGACAATGGTAGCCGTTTCACTGATGTAGCCGTCGGCCGAAACCGTGAAGTCGTAGCTACCCGGCTGGACCGCCAGGCTATAGCTCTCGCCGCTGACCGTGACGTCAAAGCTGCTTGGCCCCGTAACGTGGATGTCGGCCCCCACCGGGTCATTGGTGATGGCATCCGTGATCGAGCCAACCAGGAAGCCACAGGTCGAGCAGCTCAGGTGCATCGTTAGCGGCATCACCGGCGCCACGTTGTCAAAGTCGCCCGAGAAGCTCAACTCGGCCGTATAGTCGCCAACCTGGTACAACGACGAGGCGTCGAAGACCACCTCGAAGGTCGAGGTGCTGTAGGCCGGGATGGTTCCGGACTCCGGCGCGGCGTAAGCCCACTCTGGTCCTGCCGAGCCAGTGATGAGCTGGATGGCAAAGTCAGTAATTGAATCAAACAACCAGCCACTACCAGGAGCGGCGAAGGCGAAGGCGCTGCCCGGCAGGCCATTACCAACCGTATCCGCATTACCGACCTCCCAGAAGAAGTCATCGGTACCAAATCCCGTGTCGTTGTAAATCTCGACCCAGAAGTTGCCGGGACCGAGGGTGACCGGCGAGGCCAGGGTCAGGGTATGCATCCACTCATGCACACCGAACAGAATGATCCCCGTCTGGACACGCTCATAAGACACATCCGTCTCAGTGTACACAGCTGGCCCTGGCAATCCACCCGTATCTTCGTGGAAGATGACGGTGATGGTATCGGGATCGATCGGGACATCCCCTGGGAAGTAACCCGTCCAGAAGACGATCTGGCCAATGGTCTCCGAACCGGACAAGGAGAAGTTCTCAGCCAGCACTTGCGGACCACCGCAGAGGTCGCAAGAGACATCGCTGAATATCCCATTCGACTGGTTCGGTTGCTGATCCAGAATCACATCTTGGAGCGGGCTTTCAGGCTGGATTGGCCGATCTACCTGGTGGACATCGCTTTCCGCAAATTGCCCCAGATTCGTTGCCGTTGCGGCCGCTGCAGCAGGCGGCTGGTAAGGCTGGGCCTGCAGCGGAGTGACTGAACTCTGCCGGACTGTCAAGAGGCCCGGCCAACCATAGTTCCCGATCTCTGCCTGCCAGTTGAGCGGTATCGTACCACTGTTGGTCACCGTCACCGTATTCGTCACCACATCGCCTATCTCCATGAACTCTTCGATGGCAGGTGGCGTGTAGTCGAGGAGGGCGACCATCGGCGTCAGGTAAAAGTCGGTCGTCGTCGTCACCCCTTGCGTGGCGACAATGGTAGCCGTTTCACTGAAGTAGTCGTTAGCCTCGACGGTGAAGTCGTAGCTACCCGGCTGGACCGCCAGGCTATAGCTATCGCCAGAGAGCGTGACGTCGAAGCTGCTTGGCCCCGTGATGTGGATGTCGGCCGTCAACGGGTCGTTGGTGAAGTCGTCGTAGATATTGCCGGTCAGGAAGCCGCAGGTCGGGCAGCTCAGGTGCATCGTCAGTGGCATCACCGGCGGGTCGTTGACGAAGGTGCCCGAGAAGTCCAACTGGGCCGTATAGTCGCCAACCTGGTACAACGAGCTGGCGTCGAAGACCACGTCAAAGGTCGAAGTGCTGAACGGCCCAATGGCGCCGCTGTCAGGCACCGCGTAGGCCCAACCACCGGCAACGCCGCCGGTAGCTACTGCCATCGTCGTCATCTCCAGGGTGCCGGGCGTACCCAGCGGGCCGACGAGCGTGCTGTTGCCGGTCGCCGTGTCGGCGATGCGGAGTTCAGCCGTGCCACTGCTGTTGTTGTAGGCCGCCAGGAACAGCGTGCCCGTCGCCTCGTCGAAGTCCATGCCCTGGCTGAAGTTGGCGTCATAGCCGATGGAGCCAATGACTGTGCCGGTCCCGGTCGCCTTGTCAATGCTCAGCAGGTTGTCGGCGATCAGGTCCACGCCATACATCTGCCCGGCCGCGTCCACGGCAATGCCGATGATGCAGGTGCCGCTGCCGATAGACCCGACCAGCGTTGCCGCCCCGGTAGCCACGTCAATGGTGTAGAGACTGCTGGAGATGCTGCACGCACTCGAGGAGGCGTACAACACCCCGCCCGTCGGGTCGTTGGCCATGCCCGTCCAGTCCTCGCCCGCCGCGGTGGATGTGCCAATCACCGTCACCCCAGCCGTGGCCGTGTCTATAGCCACAAACTGGTCCGCATCGTCGTCCAGCACGTACAACGTCGAGAAGTCCCCGTTCAGGAAATCAGCGCCCACGAAGTGGTCGCCGCCGATCGTCCCGATGACGTTCAATGTCCCCGGCGTATCCGTGTCAAACGACGACAACTCGAACTGGAAGGTCGAGAAGTTGATTTCGACCCCGTAGGCTGGCGCGCCCAGCAGGTCAGACAACTCTGTCCCTGCTCCGGCGCTGCTCCCATCGCCGCTCACCTCCGTCGCCGGAGCCGGCGCTGTCGAGGCCGGTGTTGCGCCGCGTGGGAAGTTGCCGTCGCTGGCCGGAATGGATACCGGGCTGGCCGGCGCCGCCAGGTCAGGCCCGCCAAAGCTGCCGATGTTGACGTCGTAGTTGATCGTCAGTGGACCGGTGTTGGTCACCGTCACCGTGTTCGTCACCACGTCACCGATGTTCATGGACTCTTCGATGAAGGGTGGCGTGTACAAAAGCGACGAACCCTGCAGCGCAAAGTCCTGGACGGTCGGCGCGGTGGACGTGACCACCACGCCGGGCACAGTCTGCGACACGTAATTCGTTGCCGAAGCCGTGACCGTGTAAGTGCCTACCGGCATGGAGATGGTATAGACGCCGCTGGGGTCGGTCGTTGTCGTCCGCAATTGGACGCCGTCGTCGGCCGTAATCGTCGCGTCTTCAATGCCCAGGCTGGAATCAACGTCGGTCACTGTACCGGTCAACGTGCCCAGTTCAGCAGCGCACCAGTTAACCCAGGTGTTCAGGGCTACCATCCGGTCGGCCAGGTTGGGAATAGCCTCAAACGGGAAGCCCCAGAAGGTGCTCCGGTAGCCGTTCGGGCCAATTTTATCCAAAGCCGCGTCGTTGTTGTTGTTACCCACGAAGGCGACTTCGGCCGTGGCGTCTGGCGTCAGCCGGTCAGAGAAATCAATGAAAGGGTAGATCAGCGTGTACGGGCCAAGCCCACCGAAGACGCTACCTGCGCCGGTAACGCTGGTGTAATCGCCGGCGTCGCTGCCGAAACTCTGGACGCCCAGGTAATCGGTCATGAAGGGGGTCAGGCCACGGTCGTAGGTGTAGTCCTGGCTGCTGATATAGTAGCAGTTATCGCCCGACGAATCCAGCCAGCTCGACAGAGCCGATTCGCCGGCCGAGCCAGGACCGGCAAAGCCGCCGAACTCGACGCCGGTGAACCAGATAACGATCTTGTAAGGCAACAGATCGGTCGTAGTTGGCTCGTTGTCGCTATTGCCCGTGTCCCACACATCATAGAACAGGCCCAGGGCATCCAGCGTGTCCGTGTAGTAACTGCGAACGTCCGGCGCATTGTCGTCGTCGTCCACCAATAGAATTGGCGGGATGTCTCGCGTGATGAAGTCGAAAGTGGACGAGAAGCTGCCCGTGCCGCAGGTATTGGTCGCCCGCACGTGCCAGTAGTAGGTCGTCAGTGGCGACAGTGCCGTGCTCATCGTGTGGCTGGTCAGATTAGTTGTAGCCGAGTAGACGACGTTGCTAAAAGCTATGTCGGTGGCCACTTCCAGGTAATAGCTCGCCCCTTGTGTCGCCGCCGTCCACATAAAGGTGGGCACCAGGCTCACGTCTATCTCGCCATCGGCCGGGTCGGTCAGCGTCACGCTACCGGGCACGGCCGTGTACAGGTTCAGCTCAACCGTCGTGGTGTGGGTGCTGGTCGGGGCCGTGCCGACGATATCAATCAGGTAGCTGCCGGCCGTGGCCGCTCCGGTGTTAGTCACGTTCATCGTACTGGCCCCCGGCGGCGTCACCGGGTTCGTCGTAAACGCTGCGCTGTACCCGCCCGGCACGCCCAGCGCGCTCAACGT
>JAKEFB010000021.1 GCA_022616275.1 Chloroflexota bacterium | reverse complement strand
TGGGAGGAAGCCCGGCGGGCCTGGTCGGCCTACGGCGTTAAGTTAGAGCCAGGCAGTGGACCCATTGACATGAAATTGGGTCTTACGCCGATTCGCTTAAATCCCGAAGCCTCGGCCGAGGTGGTCTGGTGCGACCGGATTGATCCGGCGCGGGCCATCATCCGCAGCATTCCTTTTCCCAGCTCGGGCCATCGTTTTGCCGATTTGCTTTTACATGACGGCGCGCCCAATGGTTATCGCCTGTTCCAGGGAAAAGAGGTGCCGGTTTTTGACGAGTTGGAGATTCTGGAGCCTTCAGGCTTTTCTACGTTCGAGGCGGTCGTCGAGGCCAGCAATCCGGCCGACAGAGATGCCCTGATTGCCCTGGCCGCGGAGCGAAAGATCCCCATCGAGAACTGGTCCACAGTTCGGGTGCTTTGCCGTCTATGCAGCCAAGGGCGTCCCCATCAGAAGCACCAGCCCCAACCGCCCGACGAGGGGCCGCTAGTCCGCTATGGGATTGCCTCACAAAGTGAAAGTGAAGTTGATTCCCTGCTGGAAACGTGGCAGAGGGGTCGAATCGGCTGTTTAATACTTGAGTTCGATTGTGTTCTGGAATGAATGATGGATAAACGAATGGTCTCAGCGACACATCCGTTTATCCACGTCAAATCTATCAGTCGGCCAGATCGCTGGCCATAGCCAGCTCGCCTTCTTCGGCGGCTGCGGCCGGCTGCGGCCGGCGCTGCTTGACGACGGTCGTTATCTGGTTGGCGAAGTCGCGCGTGCCTTTGACGGCCAGCTTATCAAACAGGAACTCGAATTGGTCCTGCAAGACCTGGCCGAGGTGCTCCTGAACGCTGCTGTCCAGGTCCCACCACTGCTTCTTGAAGGGGCCGATGGCCTTTTTGCGGGTGGAATAAATGAACTGGTCTTCCGTCTTGCCTTCTTTCCATTCGTCGCGGTGGTTGGTCAGGATGTAGTTGTAGGCCGTGTCCACCACGTCTTGGGGCAGGTGATCAAAGACCATGTTCTGGAAGTTGGTGGCCAGGTGGATTTCAATGGTGCCAATCTCGGGGAACTTGTTGAAGGCGCTGGGGGGCAGCGTAGACGCGCCGTGCTGGACCGCGCCGCCCAGGCCGTACTCTTGGCGGGCTACCCGGCTCAGCTCACGCAGCGTGTCGAAATCCACGCTGACGTCAGCCAGGGTTCCATCCGGCAAGACCACGCCGCCGTGGCTGGTGCCGGTCTGGACCGAAATTTTGGAGATGCCTTCCAGGCCATCCAACTGGACCAGGTAGCCGTCCATGAAGGCCCGCAGCTCCGGCACGGTGGAGTTGTGGCCGCCGACCTCGCCAATCTCGCCACCCAGGGAGACGGTGATGCCCTCCGGCTCAATCTGGCGAACGTAGCGGGTCAACCCGGCGCACTCGCTATAGTTGGTCCGCTGCTGCTCGTCCAGCGTTTCCGGCTTGAGGTCTACCAGGGTCGAGGTATCAATATCAATGTTGTAGAAACCGGCCTCAATCGCCTCTTTCATCAGATCGCGGACGGCATTAACTTCCTTTTCCAGGTTGGCGGCGTAGTTTTTGGCCGAGACCTGGAAGTGGTCGCCCTGGATGAAGAGGGGACCGCGGAAGCCTTCTTTGATGGCGGCGGCGGTGACGACGGCCACATATTCGGCCGGCCGCTGGTCGGTGTAGCCCATCTCGGAGCGGGCGATCTCGAAAATGAGGGCGCCCACATCCAGTTTATTGGCGGCGCGGAAAATGGCCCGCGAGGTGTTGAAGTTCATGACCCGGACGTTAATGGCCGGGGTGGTGAAACTGTGGGGCGCGTCGCCCCGGCCGGCGGCCATGTACAGCTCGTGAATGGAGGACGGGTAAATGCCCAGGGCCTGGCCTATTTCCCACAGCAGCCAGCGGGCCGTCTCGCGCACCAGCCCGTCACCGAAGACGGCCGTGTAGACCAGCCCGTCTACCTTGTTCCGCAAAGCGGGCTCACTCTCGATAATGACCTTGTCGCCGTCCAGGCGGACCGCACCGGCCAGGTGGTTCATTAGCTCTTGTACGGTATTTGCTTTCATTGGCTCAACTCCTAAAAAAGTAATGAGTGACGAGGACTGAGGGGCGACCAAGGGTCGCTGTGAGTTTGTGAGTTATATGCTTGCCACTCGCCAACTTCCCATTTGCTACTTGCTCACTTGCAAACTTACTATTGTTATTATAATCCCTTGGATGGAAATGCCAATTGCCTGTAGAGGAGAACCCTATGAATTTGTTGGAGAAGTGTATCGCCCTGACGCTGGAAGTCCACGCCGGGCAGGTGGACAGGTACGGCCGGCCGTACATCCTCCATCCTCTGCACGTCATGATGCAGATGGAGATGGAGGAGGAGATGATGGCGGCCGTGCTCCACGACGTAATTGAGGACTCAGACAAGACGCTGGACGACCTGCGGGCGTTGGGCCTGCCGGAAGCAGTGCTGGAGGCGGTTGCTCTGCTGACACACGACAAGGCCAATGAGCCTTATGAGGAGTACGTGCGGCGACTGAAGGGCAACCCCAGCGCCCGGCGGATCAAGCTGGCCGACCTGCGGCACAACATGGACATTCGCCGCATGGACCAGGTGCGGGAAGCAGACGCCGCCCGGCTGGAGAAGTACCGGCGGGCCTGGGAGATTTTGACGACGGACGACGGATGATAGACGATAGATCGTCCGTCGTTTATCGTCTAGTAGCCGGCGTCGCGGTCTACCAGGTTTAGCAGGGGCTCGCTGGCCAGGTAGCGGCGCAGGTTTTCGGCGAATAAGTCGGTAGCCCGCTCGTCGTAGTAGGGGGTGAAGCCGCTGACGTGGGGACTGACGATGACGTTTTCCATTCCCCAGAGGGGACTATCGGCCGGCAGCGGCTCGGTCTCGAAAACGTCCAGCCCGGCCCCGGCAATCCAGCCCTTGCGCAGCCCCCGGACCAGGTCGGCCTCTTTGACGACGGGACCCCGGCCGACGTTGACCAGGAAACAATTAGGCTTCATTTCCCGCAGCAGCGCTTCGTCCACAAAATGATGGGTCTTGGCGGTGAGCGGCAGGGTAATGACCACGTAATCGCACTCGGCGACCATTGAGCGGGTCGCTTCGCTGGGGTAGATGCGGTTGGCGATGTTGCCGGCCGGGTCGCCGGTGCCGGGGATGGTGTATCCTTCGTGGGCCACGGAGCGGGCGTCCCGCTTGGTGGCCAGGACAATCATGCCAAAGCACCGGGCCAGCCGGGCCACTTCCCGGCCGATACTGCCGTACCCCAGGATGCCCAGCGTCCGGCCGCGCAATTCGTCGGGCACGAACTTTTGCCAGCGTTCCTTGGGCCATTCGCTTCGGGCCTGGTGCCTGAGCCAGCGAGGGACGCGGTTGGCCCAGGCCAGGAGTTGGGCCATGACGTATTGGGCCACGTTGGGAGCGTGGACGCCGCTGGCAGTGGTAAGCTCGATGTCGCTATTCCAGATTGGTTCGTCTTTCAGGTGGTCTATCCCGGCCCAGTGGGTCTGCACCCAGCGCAGGGCGGGGGCCTGTTCCGGCCGGGGCGGCAGGGCTTTGGCGTAATAAATTTCGGCCAGCATGGGCCTTTCGGCCGGCCAGCGGCCCTCGGGTAGATTGACCTGTTCAAATTCGAGCTGTGGGGAAACAGCCCGGAGCCTGTCCATGAGGTTGGGGTGGAACGGGGCGGTGACGATGACCCGGATCATGACCGAAATCTCCATTTTAAGCATAAGGCCGGCCGAAATGGGCGGGCCGGACCATCAGGGCACGAGTGTAGCACAAATGGTAGGGGCGCAAAGTACACCCCCAGCCCTGCGACGGTTCAGGCGGCCGGTACGTAAAGTAAGAGTAATGAGTTAGAGTTAGAGTAAAGGTACAATAGTGAGGGAGGGGACAAGTGGCAAGTGTGCAAGTTTGCGAGTGTGCAAGTTTGCGAGTTGACTCATCGCTCATTGCTCATCACTCATCACTTTTTGAGGAGATAGTCGCATGCAACGAAAAAGCTCAATTATTGGCGGCCTGATTTTAATTGTTGTGGGAGCGTTTTTCCTGGCCCTGCAAATGTTCCCCAGCCTGGCCGAACAACTGGACATTGACCGGCAATGGCCGCTGTTGGTGGTGGCTATCGGGGGGCTTTTTCTGCTAGGGGCATTTCTAGGGACGCCGTCGCTGGCCGTGCCGGGCAGCGTCATCGCCGGGATAGGGAGCCTGTTGTACTACCAAAACCTGACCGATAACTGGGAGAGCTGGAGTTACGCCTGGACGCTTATTTTGGGCTTTGCCGGCGTGGGGACCTTTATTCGTTACACCTTACAAAAGCAAGTCGCCACCGGTATCCGGCGCGGCGGCCGGCAGGTGCTCACCAGCCTGATTTTGTTCGTCGTCTTCAGCGCCTTTATGGGCGGCTGGCTGGACATTGACTTGCTCTGGCCGTCACTGCTGATCTTACTTGGGTTATGGTTGGTGATTAAGAATAGACTACGTGGTAGAGATTAGAGATTGGAGATTGGAGATTAACCGAATCTCCGATCTCTAATCTCCAACTCCTCTTCTTTGCAACCTTTCGGCCGGCGTTGCGTAGAGAGTAGCAAAATGACTTTTCACAAACAGTTTGGAGGTTTTTAATCATGAGCGAGAAACGACTGGTTCGTGTACAAGATGATCGGGTTATCTTAGGCGTCGCCGCCGGGCTGGCCCGTTACGTGAATATTGACCCTGTATTAGTCCGCCTGTTCTTTGTGCTATTGACCCTGAGCACCGGCTACGGCCCTTTGATTTACCTGCTGCTGGCCCTGCTCATGCCGGCCGAGGGCGTGATAGCCAAAGCCAACAGCTTCGACAGCGAAGAAATCGTTATCAAAGACGCTGTTTAACTCTGGTTCCATCTCCTGACACCAGGTTTGTCCTGGCCGAACCAGAGATAACGGAAAGACGGCCGCTACCAGGGGTGGCGGCCGTTTTTCTTTGCCGGGGGTGGGGGTATAATCCGGGTATGGCATCTTTATTCCAGAAATTAAGCACCCTTGTCAAGGCAACGCTGCACGAAATGGCCGACCAGGCCATCCAGAAAAGCGACCTGGCGGTCTACGACGAGTACATTCGCCAGGCGGACCGGGAGCTGGAACAATTCAAAAGCACCATTGGCCCCATGATTGCCCAGGTAAAGACGACCAAGCGGCGACGGGAACTGCTGGCCAACAAGGCGGCCGAGCTGGACTACATGGTGGACCAATTCCTGCGCCAGGGCCAGCAAACCGAGGCGATGGTGACGCAAAAGCAGCTTCTATCCACGATGGAGCTGGTCAAGACCTACGACGGCTCGCTGGAGCGCCAGGTTTCGGCCGCCGAAAAGCTGGATGACGTCCGCGTCAAACTGGAGGGGCGACTGGCCATTGCCAGGCAGGAGCGTGAGGAGCTGGGCTTCCTGCTGCAACTGGCCAAGGCCAGGGAGGTTTCCACCAAAGCCATGCGCTCGTTGGACTCGCTAATGGGCGAGGGGGATAGCGACGTGGCCCGGTCGGCCGAAAATATTCGCCGGCGGCTGGATCAGGCTGACGCTGCCTGGGAGGTGCAGTCCAGCCGGCTGGACAACCAGTTGGACGACGCCATGCACAGCCTGGAAGTGGAAGCGGAGTTGGCAGCCCGTATGGAGCGGTTGGGCATTTAGGGCAATGAAGGTTGCCCTCGTTCACGACTGGCTCAATCAGCTTGGGGGGGCAGAAGACGTTCTGGAGGCGTTGGCCAGCCTCTATCCTCAAGCCCCACTGTACACCTCCCTCTACTGGCGGGAGAAGATGCCGGCCCACTGGCGGCAGTGGGATATCCACACCTCATTTGTTGACCACCTGCCGCTGGCCCACCGGCGGCAGCAGCTTTATTTGCCCCTTTACCCCCTGGCCTTTGAGCAATTTGATTTCAACGGCTACGACCTGGTTCTGAGCAACAAGAGCGGCTTTTGCCACGGCGTGATTACCGGACCGGAAACCGTTCACATTTGCTACTGCCTGACGCCCACGCGTTACCTATGGCGCTACCACCAGTACGCCAGGCAGGAAAACCTTAGCCGGCCGGTGCGCCTGCTCTTGCAGCCTTTTCTGACCTTTTTGAGGCAATGGGACCGTCTGGCGGCCGACCGGGTGGACTATTTCATTGCCATTTCGCAGGAAGTTCGCCGGCGAATCGCCAGGGTTTACCGGCGGGATGCAGCTATTATCTACCCACCGGTGGACACCGGCCGCTTTGAGCCGGCGTCACAGGTCGAGGATTATTACCTGATTGTCAGCCGGCTGGTCCCGTACCGGCGGCTGGATTTGCTCATTGAAGCATTTAACCGGCTGGGCCGGCCGCTGGTCATTGGCGGCAGCGGCCGGGACCGGGCTAGGTTGGAGGCGCTGGCCGGCCCGACGATCACCTTCTTGGGCTACGTACCGGACGAAGATCTGCCGGGGCTGCTGGCCCGCTGCCGGGCCTTTGTCTGGCCGGGCGAGGAGGATTTTGGCATTGCCCCCCTCCAGGCGATGGCCGCCGGCCGGCCGGTGATCGCCTACGCCGCCGGCGGCGCGCTGGATACGGTCGTCCCTGGCGCCGGCCGTTTATTTGCCGAACAATCTGTTGCTGCTATTATCGAGGCCGTCGAAAGCTTTGACCCCCAATCGGTCAGCCCGGCTTTCATCCGTGCCCACGCCGAACAATTTGATGTCAGCGTGTTTAAGCAACAGATAACGGCCTTTGTCGACCAGGCTTTGGAAAGGGATAGTAATTGGTAATTACCCAATTACCCAATTACTAATTACCAACCTTCTATGGAGTTACGCGCTTACTGGCAAATCTTGTGGCGGCGCTGGCTGCTGGTGGCCATTCCGGCGGCCGTGGTGCTGGCTGTGGGGCTGGCCACCTATTCGTCGCCGCCACCGGCCTATAACGCCGGCGTACGCTTTATTGTCGGCCAGGAACCTTCGACCAGAGCCGACGAATCGGACGAGGAGCGGCTGGCCAACTGGCAGGCGTCGGAGTATATCGTCAACGGCCTGACCGATTGGGTGCGCGGCGGGCAATTTGCCGCCCTGGTCAGCCGGCGCCTGGCCGAACAAGGCCTGGACGTGCCGGCCGGGGCAATCCAGGGCAGCATTGCCGCCGACAATACGCGAAGCATGATGACGCTGTCCATGACCTTTGGCGACCCGGCCGTCCTGGCCCAGATGATCACCGCCGCCGCCGAGGTCCTCATCGAAGAGAATGCCAGCGGCCTGCCGCAACTGGGCGGCCAGCCGGCCGAGCTGGTGCAACTGGACCAGCCGGTGGTCAACCAGATCCCGGCCGGCCTGCTCAACCAGCTTGAGCTACCGTTGCGCGTGGCCCTGGCCCTGGGCAGCGGCGTCGGGCTGGCACTGCTGGCCCATTACCTGGACCCCACCGTCCGCGGCCGGGAAGAATTGGAAGGCATGGGCCTGCCGGTGATAGGAGAAATACCAAAGAAGTGATCGCAGGGGGCAAGTAGGCAAGTGGGCAAGTAGGCGAGTGGGCGAGTATGTTAGCGACAGTTACTCGCAAACTTGCAGACTCGCAGACTCGCTTCCTGTCGTCAGGAGGAAGTAATGGAACTAAGCGACTATTTACGCATTTTGCGCCAGCGAGGCTGGCTGATCGTTCTGTTGGCCGTGCTGACGGCCGGAGCCGCCTTTGGCTTCAGCAAAATGCAGACGCCGGTTTACAAGGCCTCGGCCCGGCTGTTGATTACCTCCCGGCCAGACTTTGGCCAGACCCAGGCAGCCAGGGCAGAGCTGCGGAATTACGCCGCCTGGCTCGACAGCAGCCTGCGCGCCCAGAAGGTGATCGAAGAATTGCAATTGGATATGATGCCGGAGCAGTTGATGGGCGACGTGACCATTGCCGCGGCCACGTCAGAGTCCATTATCCAGCTAGACGTGGAGAACACCGACCTGGAACTGGCCAAGGAGATCGCCCGTGTTTGGGCTCAGCAACTGATTGTCTGGCGGAACGAGGAAAACGCCGGCCTGCAAAAAGCGGACTGGATTGAGGCCGTGATGATAGACGTGCCCACCGGCGGCCTGGACAGCCCCCAGACGAAGATTAACACCGCCGCCGGCGCCGTCTTTGGCGCGCTGCTGGGCGTCCTGGTCATTTTTGTCCTGGAGTGGATTGAGTCTGGCGTCGTCCGCCGCAGTGAAGACGTGGAGCGTTATCTGGATATACCAGTTATTGGCACGATTCCGGGCCATTAAGGGGTAATTAAGTAATTAGGTAATTAGGGGAGCACCCAGTTACTCAATTACTCAATTACCCAATTACTCAGTTACTGACAACCAATCTGAGAAGATGACTTTAATTACCCTGACCGATCCCCGCTCGCCGGTAAGTGAAGCGTACCGGGCGTTGCGAACGAACCTTTCTTTTTACAGCCTGGATAAGCCGCTGCGGACGCTGGTAGTGACCTCGCCGGCGCCGGATGAAGGCAAAAGCACGACGGTGGCCAACCTGGCGGTGACGATGGCCCAGGGCGGCCGGCGGACGATCCTGGTAGATTGTGACCTGCGCCGGCCGTCGCTGCACGCGCTTTTCGGCCGCCAGGTCGAGCCGGGGTTGACGAATATGGTCCTGGAAGAGGAGGGCCAGCCGGCTTTTCAGGAGACCGGCGTGGAAAACCTGAAACTACTGGCCGCCGGCCCCAGGCCGCCCAACCCGGCCGACCTGCTCGGCTCGCAAAAAGTGGACCGACTCATTGCCAGCCTGGCTGAGATGGCCGACATCGTCCTTTTTGACGCCCCGCCGATCATTGCCGTTACCGACGCGGCCGTCCTGGGGGCGAAAGTAGATGGCGTCTTGCTGGTCGTCAGCGCCGGCAAGACCCGCCGCGACCACGCCCAGCGGGCCAAGGAGGTACTGGAAAAAGCCCGGGTGCGAATCGTCGGCGTGGCTCTAACGAACGCGCCGAGGGATAGTTCGATTGGGGAATATTATACATAGGAAGGTTATTGGTTATTGGTTATTCCATAACCAATAACCAATAACCCCACAGCTATGACGATTAGCCAACCTGTCCTCAACCGCTGGCGGTGGCCGCTGCTGGCCCTGTTGTTAATGGTGTTTCTGGTAGCCATGACCTGGGCCAACTATACCTACCTGCATGCTCCCAAATACGTCCACCGGGACTTCATGAGCCTGTGGGCCGGCGGCTGGGCTATCCTGCACGACATTGACCCTTACGATCCGGAACTATGGCGGCCGCTGCGGCTGGAGCTGGGCAGCAAGTGGACGACCGGCGACGCGGGCAACGCCTTCCCCCTGTGGACCTTGGTATTGTTTACCCCCCTTTCCGCGCTGGACTCTGGCTGGGCGGCCGCCATCTGGCTGACGTTATCGCAGGCCCTGCTGGCCCTGTCAGTCTTTTTGCTGGCCATAGTCCTGGGCGAGCGCCGGCCGACGGTGGCCGAGTTTGCCCTTCTGGCCTTTGGCGCCTTCCAGCTCCGGGGCACCCTGGTGACGCTGCACAACGGCCAGATCACCCTGGTTTTACTGGCTATTATCACGCTCTTTCTGGTCTTCATGAAGCAGGGCAGGCCGTTTACGGCCGGCTTTGTCCTGGCTTTTATTGTTCTCAAGCCGAACCCGTTCATTTTGTTCGCTCCGCTACTGGCGCTGTGGTTGCTACTGCGCCGGCAGTGGCGGGTGGTGGCCGGTGGCGGAACGGCCCTGGCTATTTTACTGGCAGCAAGCTGGCTGGTGTTGCCGGGCTGGTTGTTCACCTGGCAAAACGTGCGCGATAAGCTGTCCTCCAGCGTTCGCAGCTTTATTATGCCCACGCTATGGGGGGTCGCCACCGAAGTTTCTGTAGATTGGGCTCCCCTGGTAGGACTCATTTTTGTGGCCCTGCTGACGGCCGTCCTGGGCTGGTACGTTTTCCATCACCGGGAGCTGGACGCCAACCAGGTCGTTTCCCTGGCCCTTGTCGGCTCGCTGCTGGTGACGCCTTACGCCTGGGCCTACGAGCACGCGCTGTTGATCATTCCCCTGGTTTTGTTGTTTACCCGGCTGGAGCGGCGGTTAGCCTGGGCTATCTGGCTGGGGCTGGTTTACTTTTTACCCTGGTTTATGTACTGGGCCGCTGGCCAACAACAAGAACGATCTGGACGGGGCACGGCCGAGGTCTTGATACCCCTGCTCAGCGCGGCCGTCGTCTGGCTTTTCATCGCTTTAAACCGGACGGAACGCAGCCGGGCGAAACATGGCCATGAAGTGGCTGCTGGCCTATAAGCGGCGACGGGAGCTTTTCCTGTTATTGGGGCTGATGGGGCTGGCGGCCGGCCTGCGCCTGGTGGCCATCGGCCGGGATAGCCTGTGGTTTGACGAAGCGGTCAGCTACCTGGCCGCCTCCCTGCCTGTCTCCCGCATTCTGGACAACACCGTCCAGTCCAGCCACCCGCCGTTGTATTACTTGCTACTGCACTTCTGGCTGGCCCTGGGGCCGGACACGGACGGCTTTGCCCGGCTGTTGGGGGTGTTGTGGAACGTGCTGCTGGTACCGGCCGTTTACCTGTTGGCGCTGGAACTATTTGACCAGCGGCGGCCGGCCTGGTGGGCGGCCGGGCTGGTGGCGGTCTCCTACTTCCACGTGCTCTTTAGCCACGAATTGCGCATGTACACCCAGTTGATGTTCCTGGTCACGGTGGGTGTGTGGGCCTATCTGCGGGCCGTGCGCACCGGCCGGTGGGCCTGGTGGTTGCTTTTTGTCGTTTCTTTTGCCACCGCCGTCTACACCCACCTCTTTGCCTGGCTGGCCCTGGCCGCCGTGGGACTGTACGCCCTGATCCACCACCGCCAGCGGCCGGCCCTGGAACGGACGGTAGCGGCCGGCTTTGTGCTGGTGATCCTTTTTATTCCCTGGGTCCTGGTCCTGGTTGGCGAGTCGCAAAAGGAACTGGGCAGTATGCGGCCGCTGGCCCAGGCGACGGCTGGAAACCCGATCAAGCCGCTCATTAGCCTGGCTTTTCTCACCTTTGGCATGTCTAGCCGGCCGTGGTTATCCGGTCTGGTCTTATTTCTCACCCTTTCTATCGTCGTCGTCACGCTACTGGAAGCGCGCAAAGCGCGTCGTGAGGAGCAGGCCGGCGGGCTGCTATTACCGGCTCTCGTGGTGACTACTGTCGTCGGCCTGCCGACGCTGGTCTACCTGGTCCGGCCTTTTTTCCTGCCGGACCGGACAATGGCGGCCGCTTCGCCCTTTTTGATGCTCCTGCTGGCCTGGGGGACCACCCGGCGGGGCACGCCGTTGCCGTACCTGGTTTACGGTGCGGCGGTGGTCATGTTGATCGCCACCGGGCTGTACCTGGTTGGTGGCCTGCAAAAGCCACCCTACCGGACGGTCGTCGAGTTTGTCGCTGCGCAGCGCCAGCCAGGGGATGCGGTGCTGCACACCAGCGACGGCTCCTACCTGCCGGCGCTGCGCTACCTGGATCTCCACGACCACGCCGTTCTGGCCGGCGACCCCGATCCACGCAAGCCGGTCGCCGTCTATGAGGCATTAGGCGGCGAGGTCTGGAGCCGGGAAGCGGCCGGCCGGTCCGGCCAGCGGTTGTGGCTAATCGTCGCCCTGGAGCACAGCAATGAGTGGCAGGAGGAACAAGCCGGCGAGTTTGACCGGCGCTATTCGCGACTGGCCGAGTACAGCTTCGAGAGTGGTGAAGGGGAAATTTTTGTGTTTTTGTATGACCTGGCGGTGTTAGTAGAAAACCTCCCGGAGGTTGGCGATAGCGCCGGGCGGCTCGGCGACCATCGCTTGAACCTCTGGGAGGTTCAGCAGCCAACGCTCTCTGGAGAGCTATGGACCTCGTGGAAGTAAGCCGGCCGGAGCATAGCCAGGCGCGGGCCGGCCGGTTGCGCTGGCTTCTGGTAGCCCTCTTTTTCCTGTGGCTGGCCTTTACCCTGGCCAGCTATTACCTGGTGCAGAACGCCCTCCTCAAGCCGGTCTGGCTCCGGGTGGCGGAGATGGCCTGGGCCCCATTGGCGCTTTCGGCCGACGCTCTAGTCCGGACGGTGCTGGACCTGTTGGCCGCCGGGTGGATTGCCTTTGTCGCCCTGGGCAGCGGCCGGTGGTTGTTGGATCGGTTGGTGGGCCTGCCTGGTTTACGGGGGAGCGCAGCATCCTCGGATGCCGCAACGGTCGCATCCTCAGATGCGATCCCCTCTCGCGAGCATACTGGTTTAGGGAGGAGCGCGGTATCCGCAGATGCCGCAGCGGTTGCATCCTACGATGCGACTTCCTCCGTCACCCCTCTGGAAACATGGTTGTTTAGCCTGGGGCTGGGCTTTGGCTTGCTGGGCCTGGTGGGGTTGGCCCTGGGGCTGGCCGGGTTGTTACAGCGCTGGACCTTAGCCGGTGTCATGGCCGCATTGACGCTGGCCGCCGGCCGGCCGGCGCTGAAAACGTTGTTGGCTGCGCGGTGGCCACGGCCGGGCCGGCTGGTGGGTCTTTATTTGCTCCTGAGCAGCGCCCTGGCCCTGTCTGTCGTCTTGCTACCGCCCACCAGTTGGGACGGCCTTTTTTACCACTTGACCGGCCCGAAGCTGTACCTGGAAGCCGGCCGTATCCAACCAGGGATAGATATTCCACATCTGAACTTCCCAGCCCTGTTCGGGATGGTTTTCCTGTGGGGCCTGGGCCTGCGCGGTGAGGTGACGGCCGTCTTGCTCCATTTTCTCTTCCACGGGATGCTGGCCGGGCTGGTCTATAATCTGGCCCGCCGCCTGTTGAGGACCCGGAGCGGCTGGCCGGCCGTCCTTTTCCTCTACGCCACGCCGATGGTCCTGACCCTGGCCGCTTGGGCTTACAATGACCTGGCCCTGGCCTTTTACGAGGTGGCCGCCCTGTACGCCCTCTTGAAGTGGCGGCTGGCCGCGCCCGAGGCCGGCCGGCCGGCGGCTTGGCTGGCGCTGAGCAGCGTCTTTAGCGGCCTGGCCATGAGCCTGAAGTACACCAGCTTTGTCGCTCCCCTGGCACTGATTGGCCTGTTGCTTTGGTGGCAGGTAGTAGGGGACAGGGGACAGGGAACAGGAAACAGGGAACAGGAAACAGGGAACAGGGGGAGGGCGGTCCGGCGGTTGCTGCTCTTCGGCGGGCTGGCGGCGCTGGTGGCCCTGCCCTGGTATTTGAAGAACCTGGCTTTTACCGGCAATCCGGTCTATCCTTTTGTCATCGGCGGCCGTTTCTGGGACGATTTCCGGGCGGCGGCTTACGCCGAGTCGGGGACGGGCATTGCTTACAACCCGGCAAGCTGCCAGGTGGCTACGTCCGAGTTCCTGGTCGGGCAGCACACCACTGGCTGCGCCATAGACCCCGGCTACCTGGCGATCCGGCTGCTGGCTTTGCCCTACGAGCTAACGCTGGGGCTGCGAGACGCCAATCTCCTGGACGGTATTACCGGGCCGTTTTACCTGGTCTTTTTACCGCTGTTGCTGGCCTACGCTTTTTCCAGGATCGGCCGGGGTAAGCCAGCCGCTTTTAACGCGCTATTGTTTTTTGCCCTGGTCCAGTTTCTGTTTTGGATGGCCGGCGTCATTTCTTCGGCCGCCCTGTGGCAGTCGCGCCTGCTGTTGCCGGCGTTTGTCGCCCTCTGCCCGGCACTGGCCTGGGTGCTAGAGGACCTGGCTCGTTTTGACCACCCTCGCTTTTCGCTGCAGCGGCAGTTAAACCTGGTGATTGGCCTGGCGCTGCTGGCCGGGCTGGCTATCCAGGTCGTCAACTGGTTGCCTGAGCAGCCCTGGGCCTATCCCCCGGGCGGCGAAAGCCGGGCCGAGAATTTGCGGCGCCGGCTGGGCGCCCATTACCTGGCGATGGAGATGATCAACGGGCAACTGCCGGAAGGGGCGGTCGTGGCTTTCTTGTGGGAGCCGCGTAGCTACTATTGCCGGCGTGATTGCCGGCCGGACAGTATCCTGGACACTTTTGGCCATTGGCAGTACCGCTACGGCGACGCCGCAGGGATTGCCGCCGCCTGGCAGGCCGAGGGCGTGAGCCACGTCCTCTTGTACCGCGCCGGCCTGGAGTTTGTGCTGCTGGCCAACTCGCCCACCGGCGAGCCGCTACCCGAG
>JAKEFB010000208.1 GCA_022616275.1 Chloroflexota bacterium | reverse complement strand
CTACCTGGCAGGATTAGAGAACCGATGGGACGCTGCTATCCAGCAGACCTCATTGTGAAATTTCGCGCAATGTTGTATGTGAATTTTTCACCTACTGAAATTTAATTATTCAAAAGCATGATTTTAAGGTGCGGAATGTGGGAACAGGCAGGTCAATGCTGAAAATAGGCCAGGTTGAGTCTACACCCCTTGGCCCCATCTGGCTGGCCCTGTCCGAATACGGTCTGGCTGCCGTCCAGATCCAGGCTGACGAAGCCGGCTTCCGGCGAGCGTTGGCCCGCCATCCGGCCGGCCCCGTTGTGTTTGACGCAGAAGCAACGGCCGGCGTGGTGCAGCAGCTCGACGACTACCTGCACGGCCGGCGGCGCGACTTTGACCTGTCCATTGATTGGTCTGACCTGAACGCCTTCCAGGAAGCAGCCTTGCGCGCTACCCTGGCCATTCCCTATGGCGAGGTTCGTACCTACGGCCAGATTGCCCAACAACTGGGCCACTCCCTGGGCGCCGCCCGGGCCGTCGGCCGGGCCATGGCCACCAACCCGATGCCTATTATCATCCCCTGCCATCGCGTCCTGGGGGCCGACGGCAGCCTGCACGGTTACGGCGCGCCGGGCGGCATCACCACCAAAGCCTGGCTCCTGCGCCTGGAAGGCTACCACCTCCCCGCCCAGCAGCGTTTTCCCTGGTAAGAAAGCAATGAGTGCAAAGCAATGAGCAATGAGTATAAAAGCAGGCGCACTCCATTACTCATCGCTCGTAGTTGGCCTTGCCAACTGCGCTCATTGCTCATTGCTATTTTAGGAGGCCAACTCCAATGCGTGTCATTATCACTGGTGGGACCGGCTCATTAGGTAGCCGGCTCGCCAACAGCCTGGTCCAGGACGGCCACGAAGTGGTGGTCTTGAGCCGGAATCCACAAAAACACCAGGGCGACCAGCCGGCCGGCATCCGCCTGCTCCAGTGGGACGCCCAAACGGCCGAGGGCTGGGCCTCGGCCGCCGACGGCGCTGCCGCTATCGTCAACTTTGCCGGGGAGAACCTGGCCGGGGAAGGTTTCCTGCCTGACCGTTGGACCCACGAGAAAAAGCGCAAAATACGAGAAAGTCGCCTGAACGCCGGCCGGGCCGTGGTCCAGGCGGTCGAAGCGGCCAGCCAGAAGCCCGGCCTGGTGGTCCAGGCCTCGGCCGTCGGCTATTACGGGCCGTGCGGCGATGAGATCGTCACCGAAGAGACGCCACCCGGCAACGATTTTCTGGCTACCCTCTGTGTCGAGTGGGAAGCCTCTACCGCCCCCGTCGAAAAGATGGGCGTCCGGCAGGTCATTGTGCGCACCGGGCTGGTGCTGGACCGCCACAACGGCCCGTTGCCGCGGATGTTGTTGCCCTACAAGCTCTTTGCCGGCGGCCCTTACGGCAGCGGCCGGCAGTGGTGGCCCTGGGTCCACCCGGCCGACGAGATTGGGGCCATCCGCTTCCTCATGGCCACCGAAACCGCTACCGGCCCCTATAACCTCACCGCGCCCAACCCCGTCACCAACCGCGAATTTGGCCGGGTGTTAGGCCGGGTGTTGGGCCGGCCGTCCTGGCTACCGGTCCCCGCCTTCGCTATGCGCCTCCTGGTGGGCGAGACGGCCACTGTCGCGCTGGACGGCCAGCGGGCTATTTCCAAACGATTGCAAGAACTGGGATACACTTTTCAATTCTCGGAACTAGAAGCCGCTCTGCGCGACCTGCTCCGGTAAGCAGGCCGCCGGGCACGCTAGGGTCAGGTGACTGTCACTTCCACAAGTGACAGTCACCTTTACTTAATGGAGGTAACCTTATTATGAACGACGCACACCACCGTTTTAGAACAGCCGGCCGCCGGTTGTTCTTCTTTCTCCTGCTGGCGCTGGCCATGTTAGCCACCTCTGGCCCCCGGCCGGCCGCCGCCGCGCCCCCGGCCGACCTTTCACCAGACGGCATCTGGCACGACGTTGACGAAGCCGCCGTCCCGGTCCTGGGACGGCGGCTGATTATTCCCCAGCAATACCGGACCGTCGCCATCCAGGCCAACCTGTTGCGGGCCCGCCTGGCGGCCGTCCCCCTGGAATTCACCCCGGCGGCCGAGGGCAACCAGCGTACTGATGAGTACGCCGTCGTCATGACCCTGCCCCTGCCAGACGGCCGCTATCAATATTTCCGCCTCTACGAGTCGCCGGTCATGGCCCCAGAGCTGGCTGCCAAATTCCCGACCATCAAGACGTACTCCGCCAGGGGGGTAGACGACGTCTACGCCTCCGGCCGGCTGGACTGGACGCCCAAGGGCTTCCACGCCATGATTTACACCCCCGGCGGCACGTTCTACATTGACCCCTACAGCCAGGGCGACATCGTTCATTACCTTAGCTATTACAAGGACGCTTTCACCCGGGAAGAAGAGGAGCTACTGGAAGAGATTGGCCCTATTGAAGCTGGCTCACTGCCTCCATTGGAAATGAGTGGCGGGCCAACCACCGGCCCAACTTTGCGCACCCACCGGCTGGCCGTGGCCGCTACCGGCGAATACACTATCTACCACGGCGGCACCGTCCCGCTGGCGATGGCCGAAATCGTCATTGCCGTCAACCGCGTCACCGGCGTCTACGAGCGCGAGGTGGCCGTCCGCATGGAACTTATCCCCAACAACAACCTCATCGTCTACACCAACCCGGCCACCGACCCCTACACCAATAATAACGGCTCCATGATGTTGGGAGAAAACCAGACCAACCTGGACGCCGTCATCGGCAACGCCAACTACGACATCGGCCACGTTTTCAGTACCGGTGGTGGCGGCGTGGCCTTCCTGGGCGTGGTCTGCACCACCGGCCTGAAGGCGCGCGGCGTCACCGGCCTGTCTAACCCCATTGGCGACCCCTTCTACATTGACTACGTCGCCCATGAAATGGGCCACCAATATGGCGGCCGGCACAGCTTCAATGGCAATGAAGGGTCCTGTGCCGGCAATCGCAGCGCCGGCAGCGCCTATGAGCCGGGCAGCGGCAGCACGATCATGGCCTACGCCGGCATTTGTGGCAGTCAGGACTTGCAACCCAACAGCGACGATTACTTCCATGTCATCAGCTTCCAGGAAATCGTCACCTACACCACCACCGGCAACGGCAGCACCTGTGGCACGACGACGTCCACCGGCAACAACCCGCCGGCCGTGACCGTCCCGGCCGGTGGCTTTACCATCCCCATGCAGACACCTTTTGTCCTCACCGGCTCGGCCACCGACCCGGATAGCGACCCGCTAACCTATAACTGGGAAGAGTTTGACCTGGGGCCGGCCGGCCACCCCAACAGCCCGGTGGGCACGGCGCCCATCTTCCGTTCCTTCGAGGCCGTGGCCGATCCATCGCGGACCTTCCCCAAGATGTCCGACATCGTCAACAACACCCAGACGATTGGCGAGATCCTGCCCACCTATGCCCGGGCCCTCACCTTCCGGCTTACGGCTCGTGACAACCACGAATCGCCCAGCGCCGGTGGCGTGGCCTTCGAGCAGATGAACTTTTCTGTCACCGACCAGGCCGGCCCCTTCCTGGTAACCAATCCTAATACGGCCGTAACCTGGCCCATTGGCACGCTGAAAACAGTGAGCTGGGACGTGGCCAACACCAACACCGCCCCGGTTAACTGCACCGGCGCCAACATCTTGCTCTCTACCGACGGTGGCTACACCTATCCAGCGACGCTGGCGACCAACGTCGCCAATGACGGCTCCCACAGCGTCGTGGTACCCAATAACCCCTCCACCACCGCTCGCGTGCGGGTCGAGTGCGCCAACAACATCTTCTTCGACATTTCCAACACCAACTTCACCATTGCCAGCGCCGCCCCCTTTGCCGATCTATCTATTGGCAAAGCCGCCGACCCGGCCGGCACGCTCAACCCCGGCGCGCCCCTCACCTACACCATCAACGTCACCAACAGCGGCAACCTGACGGCCACCACCACCGTCACCGACGTCTTCCCGGCCGGCATCGCTAACCCCGTCTGCAACGCCGTGCCCGGCGATCTGATCGTGACCACCGACCTTGGCCCGGCCAGCATCACGACCTATGAATGCCTGGCTCAGGCTGACTCCTCGGTGGCCATCGAGATCAGTAAAACGGCAGACCGGACAGAAATAGGCGCTGGCGAGGCCGTCACCTATACTATCACCGTCACCAACCCCCACGCCTCCCTCACCCTGGAGAACGTCATTGTAGACGACCCGGATGTGAGCGGCTGCACGCCCGGCCTGGGGACCCCCATTACCCTGGCCCCACTGGCCAGCCAGACCTACGTCTGCCCCGACAACGTCCTCGTCTCCGACACGACCAACACGGCCACGGTGACGGGTGGGGTCACCCTCAGTAATAGCGCCACGGCCGTCTCGCCCCAGGATCCCGGCAGCCCGGTAACCAGCAACGTGGTGGAGAACACCATCGTCGTCCAGGCCAGTGACTCGGTGACGGTGACCGTCACCGGCTGGTTTATCTACCTACCGGCCCTGATGAGCAACGCCAGCGCCGGCGCCATCCTGCCGGTAGCCCTGCCCACCGGCCTGGCCTTCGTTCTGTTGGGCGCCACCGTATGGCTCACCAATCGCCGTTGGTCCAGGTAAACAATCATTCATTAATAAGACCCCGCAGGTCTCGGAGACCTGCGGGGTCTGTGATTTCTGGGCTACATTCCTTGTCAATCACCCGAGGCAGCTTCGCTAAATTGCGCCGATCTTTGCAACCAGCCCAAGATCTGCTCGTCGTCGGCCGCCGCCGGTGCAATGACAGGCGCCCGCTGTATGGCCAGTCGTTCCAGCAATTGCACCGCGTAATCCAGACCGGGCAGCGCGTTGATCTGCTGGGCCACTGCCTGGGCCGCCGAGCGATAGATGGGATTGGTCAGCGCCTGGCGTACGGCCGCGCGAATCATTTCCGGCGTTAGTCGTGCCGGGTCTATCACCGGCAAGCCACCACTGTTTATCTTCATCGCTTCAAAAGGCAAAGGAACGGCCGCCCCGTGGCTCTGGCACAACTGGGCAATGATCGGTTGATCGGCCGACAGCGGCAGCAGCACCAGCGGAATTCCGGCCGCCAGCGGGGCCATCGCCGACCCATATCCGGCGTGGTTCAGGCACACGTCCACAAAGGGCAGGATCTCCTCCTGGGGAACGTAGCGCTCCAGACGCACATTGGCCGGCTGCGGCCCAAAGCGCGCCGGGTCCCCCTCCGCACCCAGCGTGACGATCAAATTGATTGGTTCGTCGCGCAGCACCAACAGGATGAGGTCAAACACCTCCGGGTACAACTTGCTGAAGACCGTTCCCAGGCTGACGTAAACGGCCGGCTGAGCCGGCATTTGCCGTAGCCACTCGGGCGCCTCGGCCGGCCGGGCCGGTGGTGACCAGGGCGAGATGTAATATTCCGTTCCCTGTGCCTTCGTTAACTGCCCGCTCTTTTTACCCAGCCCCATCATCCCGGCCAGGAAAAGCCCCTTGGCCGCCAATGCTCTTTGCCCGTTGCCGCCGTGGATAACGTTATGGCCCATCAGGCGGGTAATACCCTGATTTCCTAATGCCTGGGGCAACGTCCAGGTCGGTGGCATCAAGCACAGGTCCAGGTAACGGCCGTACGCCTGGCCTCCAGCGTCAGGGGGCAGCATAAACGCCTGGCGCAGTTGGTTGATCTGTTTCCCGACCATAACCTTGACTGGCGTTCTTGACCAGCGGAAAGAAATGTTCAGGTTAGCGTAGGGCACGCCCGCTATCTCGGCGGCAATGACGCCGCCCAGCTCGTAATTGTTAATGACCATCGCCTCCGGCGACCACTCCTCGATAGCGGCCAGCAGGTCAGGAACCATCTGGCGCGGCGAACGGTCAACAAAAATTTCGTCGAAAATCCATTTGCCGTGATGGTCACGGGGCACGGAGCGGATGTCAGGCACCGTCTCTTCGATCCGGGACTCGTCCCAATCCAGCCCGGCCGGGATGTGTTCAAACCTGGCCTGGGTTACCACTGACTCGAAAGAGCGGGCTGTCGCGAAAGCCACCTGATGGCCGGCCTGCTGCAACGCTCTGGCCAGCGATACCATCGGCAGAAAATGGCCAAAACCGGGGTGGACGGTAAATAGAAAACGCATGGTGATTATTCTCCTTATCAAACTACCCATAAACAGGTAACTGGTTGTCAACACACTGCCACAAAGGATAATCACCGGCCGTCCATAAGCCGTCCACAGATCGTCCAATTTCAGACTCAGTAGATCCAAAATCAGCTCGTCGGGGATTGACAAATCCCCGGCATTAACCCGGATTTGTCAATCCAGGCCGAGCAAAATTGTCTCTACTGAGACTGCTCTCCCCTCCTCTCGCTCTCGCTCCAGCTCCAGCTCCCCCTACACATTCACGTTAATCGCGCTGCCCGATTCATAGCGGCGCAGGCCATAGTAAAAGGTGCCGGCCGCCACCACCCAGAGGATGAGCGACACCCCGGCCAGCACCAGGACCAGGGCTGGGTTGCGCTCTTTGACAATCTCCACCGGCACAGCCCCCACAAAACCGGCCGGAATCAACGTGTAGAGAATAAACCGGCCGAGTCCGGAAAAGAGAGAGTTGGGATACAGCGCAAAAGTCAGCACCGCGTTCGTCGCCTGCTGGCTCACCTGCTCGGCATTGCCCATGTAGAAGGCCAGCGAGCCGGCCGTCACCGCAAAGGCGGCCAGGATAGAGCCAGCCAGCACCGACGCCACCAGAAACAACAGCACGTCTAGCGGGTGGAACCGGCCGGTAAACAGGTAAGCCGTCAGGCCAAAGGTAATATCCCCAATGGTGCTCACCGACATGCGGGAAAAGATGATGTGCAGCAACAGGTTGCGCGGAAAAACCAGGTAATAGTCCAGCCGTCCCTGGGCAATCAACTGGGCCAGGGAAGCGCCGGTGTTGGCGGCAAACATATAAGCCAGGCCAAACCCCAGGGTGACAATAGCAAACAATAAGAAAATGTCCTGAACCTCGTACCCCTGCACCGCCCCACCAAACTCGTCAAAGAAAATCAGCCAGAAGACAAAGTAGATGCCGTTATTGATAAACATCCCCACAATCTGGCTGATAAAACTGGCCCGGTACTCCATCGCCGACGCCAGATTCATCGCCATCAAATCCCGCAAAAACAACAACTCGCTCTTCACCCGCCGCCTCATTACTTGCCTCTTGCCAACCCCACAGTCCTACACAGCCACATAACCACACAACCACATGACCACACTTCACCCCCCGTTCACCACCAACCGCCGCGTCGCCCAGCGATACTGCCCATACAGCGCCACGCCGATCACCGCCAGCCAGAACCCTTGCAGCGCGACCACCTGGCTAAACTGGCTCCAGGAAAAAGAGGCAAATAGCCTGGCCGGGGCGTAAACCGTCAGGCTAAAAGGCAGCAACCGGGCCACGTTTTGCAGCCAGCCCGGCAAGAAGTCCACCGGGATCAGCAGCCCGCCCAGGATAAAGACCAGCTTCTGGTAAATGAGGCGAAAGGAAAAGGTATCCTCGACGACAAAGGCCAGCAGGCCAATCATGCTCAGAAAGAAAAAGTCCAATAACAGGGCCAGGAACGCCACCAGCAGCACGGCCGGCAGGTGTTGCCATTGGACCGATGGCCGGCCGGCGTAATAGAGGGCAATCGGCGCGCCCAGCAGGAAAATCAGCCCCATTTTCACCACCGTATCCCCCAGGCCGTTAAAAAAGTGGTAAGCCAGGTAGTTGTACGGCCGGCCCAGCGTATAGGCAATCGAGCCGTCCTTGACCTCCTCCGAAATCTTCTGGTCGTGGCGGAACTTGCCCAACTCCACCATCTCCGCCACCAGGAAATACCAGATCGTGTCGGCCAGCGTCAGCCCGCCAATTTCCGTCTCCCCCCGCGCCCCATATGCGGCCGTCCACAACTGGACAAAGACTAGCAAGATAATGACAATAAAAAACGCCCGGTTTAAGGCATCCCAAATATAGGCCAACTGGTTCTGCAAGTTGGTCAGCGTAATCGCCCCGTACTTCTGAACACTCTTAACCACACCAATTACCTAATTACTCAATTACCTGCCACTTGCCACCCGCCACCTGCCACCTGCCCCCTACTCCTGCTGCGTATAAATCTCCCGAATAATCTCTTCCATCGGCGGATCAGAAATATTAATGTCCGTTGTCGACCGCGTAGCAATGATTTGCTGGACCACTCGCTCCACCGGCACTTCCCGGCCGTCAAATTCCAGCTTCACTCCGTACGTCCCCTGCTTCAACGTCGTCACCCCCGGCAGGTGAAACGGCTCGTTGAGCGGCTCGCTAAAGCGCACGTCCACGATTTTTCGCGTCAGGTACTGCCGCTTGAGCACCGAAGTGCGGTCGTCGAAGATAATCCGGCCGTGATTGACCACAATCACCCGCTTGCACAAATTCTCAACGTCGCCCGCGTCGTGGCTGGTTAAAAAGATGGTCGTATTCTCCGTCTCGTTCAGTGTGCGGATAGCTTCCCGGATTTGCTGCTTGGCGACCACGTCCAGCCCAATCGTCGGCTCGTCCAGGAAAATCAGTCGCGGCCGGTGCAGCAGCGAGGCGGCAATCTCGCACTTCATCCGCTGGCCCAGGCTCAGCTTGCGCACCGGCGTTTGCAGCAGCTCACCCAGTTGAAACGCCTCCACCAGAAAAGCCCGCCGCTCCCGGTAAGCGTCCATATCCAGCTCGTAAATGCGGGCAAAAAGTCGAAACGTATCCTCCGGCGGCAGGTGGTACCACAACTGCGGCTTCTGGCCAAAAACCGAGCCAATGTGGTAAGACAGCTTGCGCCGCTCCTTCCAGGGCACGTACCCCAGGACCGAGGCCCGGCCGCCGCTCGGGTAAAGAATGCCGGTCAACATCTTAATCGTCGTAGACTTGCCCGCCCCATTCGGGCCGATAAAAGCCAGTAATTCCCCCTCTTCCAGGCTAAAGCTGACGCCGCGCACCGCGTCCACCAGCTTCGTCACCGGCCGCCACACCGCCCGCAAGCTACCCCGCAACCCCGGCGCCTTCTGCTTCAGCTCAAACGTTTTCCTTAACCCCTCAACCTCAATGACGTTAATCTCTAATCTCCAATCCCTAATCTCAAATCCAATGTCCAGATGGCTACTACATATGCTGCAACAGACTCTTACCCGTCATCTCCTCTGGCAGCTCAATCCCCAACAGCTCCAGCACCGTCGGCGCTACGTCGGCCAGGATGCCGCGCGGCCGGGGAAAGAAGTAGCGGTCGCCAATGATAAAGAAAGCCACCGGGCTGGTCGTGTGATAGGTGTGTGGCGTGCCCGTCACCTCGTCAATCATCCGCTCCGCGTTGCCGTGGTCGGCCGTCACCAGCGCCACGCCCCCTTTAGCCACAATGGCGCTCACCAACCGGCCGGCGCATTCGTCCACCGCCTCGACCGCCTTCACGGCCGCGGCCAGCACGCCGGTGTGCCCAACCATGTCTGGGTTGGCATAGTTAACCAGGATAAAGGCGTCGTCGTGGCTCTGCACCCGCTGGACCACGGCTTCGGTCAGTTCATAGGCGCTCATTTCCGGCTTCAAATCATACGTCGCTACCTTCGGCGACGGAATGAGCGACCGGTCCTCCCCTTCAAAAGCTACCTCCCGGCCGCCGTTAAAAAAGTAAGTCACGTGGGCGTACTTTTCCGTCTCGGCCGCGTGGAACTGGTCCAACCCTTGCAGGCTCAACACCTCGGCCAGTGGGTTGATAATTATCTTCTCTGGAAAGACCACCCGGACGGGGTAATCCTTGTGGTACTCCGTAAAAGTCACCACGTCCAGCTCCTTGAGAAAGCCGCCCTCGCGTTCAAAGCCGGCAAAATCCGGCAGGGCAAAGCTTTCCACGATCTGCCGCATCCGGTCAGCCCGAAAATTGTAGAACATCAGGCCATCGCCCGGCTCCACCTTTGTGCTTCGGTCGCTGCTCGAATCAATAACCACCGGCACAATAAACTCGTCGGTCACGCCCTCGGCGTACGACCGCGTCACCGCTTCTCGGGCCGATGTCGCCGTCCGGCCCTGGCCCAGGGCAATGGCCCGGTAAGCCTGCTCTGTGCGTGGCCAGCGCTTGTCCCGGTCCATCGCATAGTAGCGGCCGCCCACTGTAGCAATTGTCCCCAGCCCCTCTTGCTTTAGAAATTCCTCCAGGTCGGCCACAAATTCGATGCCGCTCTGGGGCGGCGTATCCCGGCCGTCGGTAATCACGTGAATGATCGGGTCTACGCCCTGCTGTTTGGCCAGCTCCACCAGCGCTTTCAAGTGGCGCACGTGGCTATGGACCCCGCCTGGTCCCAGCAGGCCGATCAGGTGCAGCTTGCCTCCCTGGGCCTTCACCCCCTCCATACAGCCGGCCAGTGTCGGGTCCTTAAAGAAGGTCCTCTCCTTAATCGCCTTGTCAATGCGGGTCATGTCCTGGTAGACGATCCGGCCGGAACCCAGGTTCAGGTGCCCGACCTCCGAGTTGCCCATTTGTCCCTCCGGTAGGCCCACCGCCTCGCCCGAAGCATCCACAATCGTCCGCTCCAATTCCCGTGTCCAGCGGTCATAATTAGGCGTCCTGGCCTGGACCACAGCGTTGCCATGCTCCATCTCCCGCAATCCCCACCCATCCAGAATAATCAGCGCCACCAACGGATATGTCGTCATCTCACTTCTCCTGAAGCCTTCTCCTGAGGCAAGGGCGCTAAAGAGTTGTTCCGGAATAACTTTACAGTTATTGGTTACTGGTGCTTGGTCAATAACCAATGACCAAACCTTTGCGCCTTTGCGTCAAACAAATTTGCGCCTTTGCGTCAAACAAAAAGCGGTGGGTTTCACCAACCCACCGCCTTTGCTGCTCCTCAGGTTGGACTCGAACCAACAACCCATCGGTTAACAGCCGATTGCTCTGCCGTTGAGCTACTGAGGAAAACATCCCAGCAGGAAATTATAGCAAACGTCCCCTCTATGTCAACCGGTACTACGGCCGCAGCAACACCGGCAGCAGCGCTTCATAAGTGACAGAGGCGACGATAGTCGTCGTATAAGCCATGATTTTATTGTTGCCAGCGTCCCGGCCGCTCCACTCAATTACCACTGTCTTGCCTGCCCTACAGCTTCAGGTACTATGGTATAGTGGAGGATTGAATGAAGCCAATAATTGTCGTTCATGGTGGGGCCGGGGCCTGGGATTTGAATTCAGAACGTTTTAGAGAAGCCATTGCCGCCTGCGAGGCTGCCGCCGCCGCCGGCCAGGCTATTTTACTCACCGGCGGGCCGGCCCTGGACGCCGTAGAAGCGGCCACCCGCATCCTGGAAGACGCGCCGCCCCTGGACGCCGGCCGGGGCAGCTACCTGAACACGGCCGGCCAGATTGAACTCGACGCGCTCATTATGGATGGGCAAACCTTGCGCCTGGGAGCGGTGGCCGCCGTCCAGCGCGTCTGCAACCCCATTAGCCTGGCCCGGCGGATTATGACCGATACCCAACACAACTTCCTGGTCGGGGCCGGGGCTGAGGCTTTTGCCGACGCCATCGGCTTCCCACGCTGCGAGCTGGCCGACCTGCTGGTGGGCGGGGAACTGGAAGCTTACCTGGCCCTGCAACATCCGGCCGGTTACGAGACGGCCGAAATCTTCACCCAGCCAGGTGCAATGGGAGACACGGTGGGAGCTGTGGCCCTGGACGCGGCCGGCAACCTGGCCGCCGCCACCTCTACCGGCGGCACCCGGAACAAAATGCCCGGCCGGGTAGGCGACAGCCCGCTGGTTGGCGCCGGCGGCTACGCCGACAACTGGACAGCGGCCGTCAGCGCCACCGGCCACGGCGAGGCGCTGATGCGCATTCTCATCAGCAAGCAGGTCTGCGACTTCGTCGCCGCCGGCCTATCCGCCCAAAAAGCGTGCCAGGCCGCTATCCACTTGCTCGAAGAGCGGGTGAACGGCGTGGGCGGGCTTATTGCCGTAGACGCCCGCGGCCACGTCGGCCTGGCCTACAACACCACGGCCATGCCCCACGCCTTTGCCCTCGGCGACGAACGGTTGCAAAGCGGCTCGTAGCGCGATTTGGAAAATCGCGGCAAGTAATGCGATTTTCCAAATCGCCTTATGACTTCAATAACAGCGGCACGAAAAAGAACTCGTCGTAAGTGACAGGAACGGTAACGTTCGTCGTGTAATACATGATTTCGTGGTTGCCGGCGTCCCGCCCGCTCCACTGAATATTAATGTACGTGATGTTGTCTGTAACCGTCATAACCCCATACAGGCCCCGGCCGGGAATCGCCCCGTGGCTATAGGGGCCGCCCTTGACGTTGCCTGATTGATCCAAAGCGGCGGCGTGCATTACCGGGAAGCCGGCCCCGCCGCCGGTGGCGAAGTCGCTGTTCGACCCGTTGTCAATGGCCACCATGTGGGCGTCCCCGCTGAGCATAAACAGCTCGGTAATATTGTTGTCGCGGATAAAATTGGCCAGCTCCACCCGCTCATAGGTGTAAACGCCCCAGCCATCGCCGTCGTCATGATCAGTAATCCAGGGTATCGTATTGACCCAGATAATGACCGGGTAAACCCCGTTGGCGTTCAGCAATTCCTGCTTAAACCAGGCCTTCTGGGCCACGCCTAACATCGTCTTGTCAGGGCTGTCCGGGAAATAATAAGGCCAGCGCTCGGAGCGCACGTCGGTCATGATGATTCGCACCCGGCCGACGGTGAAGGCCTGGTAAATGGGCACGTTGCCGCTGCCGGCCGGCAAGGGGTAGTGGGGTACATACTCCTGGTACGTCAGCCGCGCCGCCTCCCGGCCGGGCGCGCTGGCATCGGCGTTGTTAGGGCCAAAGTCGTGGTCGTCCCATATGTAGGCCAGCGGCACGTTCCGGTATAGCCCCGCCTGCCGGGGTTGAGACAGCACCTCGTCATACGCCTGGCGGAAGAGGCTGCGGTCGTTGACCGCAATTCCTTCATAATGCATATCCCCCAAATGCAAGAAAAACAAGGGGTTCAAATTAGTCAGCGTCTCAAAAACGCCGTGGTTCGAGCCGCTTTCGGCGCAGGCGCTAAAGGCAAACGTAAATGAAAAGGCGCCCGTGCCAAACGTCCGGAACCGGCCGATCATCGCCGTATCCACCACCCCTCCCGTCTCAATGGCGTAATAATATTGCCGGTCGGGGATCAGCCCACTCATGGGGATAGAGACCACCCGGTTATTAGTGCCGGTGTTGGCCGTGTAATAACCGGAGTACAGGGCGTTGCTCAGGTTAGGGTTCAGGCTGACCAGCAGACGCACCGTCGTGCTGTCCTGGGCCAGCTTGGCGTTCACCTTCACCGACTGCTGGGTCACCGCCCCGGCCCAGGCCGATTCCACCAGGCCGGAACCGGGCGCTATCTCTGGCTCCGCCTCGGCCGCCGGCTCGCCAACCAGCCACAGGCCCATTAACAACAAAGAAACAATAAGAATAGAAAAAATCCGTACTCGCGTAAAGAATGAAGTAAACAACTGACCAATTCCTCCTGACTCATCACTCATTACTCATTGCTTATAGTTGGTTGAGTTGGGCAGCCCAACTCAACCAACTGCGCTCATCGCTCGTTTGGCGTATTCGGCCAGAAAATGAATCGCCGTTTCGATACCTCGATAGTAATTCGGCAGGTAGAAGCGCTCGTTGGGCGAATGGATCCGGTCGTCCGTCAGGCCGAAGCCCATCAGGACCGTTTGCATACCCAGGTAGCGCTGGAAGAGGCCCACCACGGGAATCGAGCCTCCCTCGCGCATGTAAACCGGCTTGCGGCCGAAAACTCGTTCATAAGCCGCAGCCGCCGCCTTCATCGCCGGGATGGTGTAATCTATCAAGCTGGCCGGCCCGCCGTGAACAAACGTACACTGCACCTGCACCGTCGGCGGCGCAATAGCCGTCACGTAATCCCGGAAAAGAGCAAAAATCTCTTGCGGCGTCTGGTCGGGCACCAGGCGCATCGAAATTTTGGCGTGGACCGTGGACGGCAAAACTGTCTTGACGCCGGGGCCGGTGTAGCCGCCGGTAATGCCGTTAACGTCCAACGTCGGCCGGGCACCCAGGCGCTCCACCAGGCTATAATCCGGCTCACCCCAACTCTGGGGCGCGCCTGTTTCCCGCAACCAGGCCGCCTCGTCCAGCGGGTATTCGGCCAGCAACCGGCGTTCCTGCTCCGTCAGCGGCCGGACCTTGTCGTAAAAACCCGGAATCAACACCCGGCCGTCAGGCTCCTTGAGCCGGGCGACGATGTGGCCCAGCACGTTCAATGGATTGTCCACCCCACCGCCAAAGGAGCCGGAGTGCAGGTCGTGGTCCGGGCCGGTAATATCCAGGAAAACGTAACACATGCCGCGCAGCCCGTAGACCAGCGCCGGCTGGTTCGGCCCCAGGATTTGGGTGTCGGAAATCAGGGCCACGCCGGCCGCCAGCAGCTCCTCGTTTTCCGGCACAAAGGCCGCCAGGCTGTGGCCGCCGCTCTCTTCCTCTCCCTCGACGATAAACTTTACGTTCACCGGCAGCCGGCCGGCCCCCTGCAAATAAGCTGCCACACTCTTCACGTGAATGTAAACCTGCCCCTTATCGTCCGAAGCCCCGCGGGCGTAGATATAATTATCCTTGATCGTCGGTTCAAACGGCGGCGTCTGCCACTTATCCAGGGGATCGGCCGGCTGCACGTCATAATGGCCATAAACCAACACTGTCGGCGCTTCAGGGCCGGCGTGCAGCCAATCGCCATAGACCAGCGGGTTGCGGGGCGTGGCCACCAGCCGGACGTTCTCCAGCCCGGCCGCTCGCATCGCTTCCGCCAGCCAGTTGGCGGCCGCCTCCGTATCCGCTTTGTGTACCGGTTCCGTTCCCACGCTGGGGATGCGTAAGAACTCTAACAATTCGGCCAGGTGTTGCTCCTGGCGGCCGGCCGCATAAGCCAGCGCGGCCTGTGTTTCGGAGGTTAAGTTATCTATACTCATTCGCCTGTTACTGCAATTTCCGGGTATAATCGGTTACTTTGCCAGCTACCGTTCAGTTGCCAGGAGCTTTTTTCTAGAGGTAGCCCTGGTTAAGTCGCCGTTTTCCAGTGCCTGGCATATCTAGATTGGCGCGATGCAAGGGATTATAACGTGCAGGTCAAAAACAGAAAACAGCATGGCGAGGACAGTGAATGATGATAACCGGGCAACCGGCCGGTGAAGAATTAAGCCCGGCCGCTCTCCTTGAAAGCCTCTTATTTGTCGCCAGCGGGCCGGTTTCTCCTGCCCGTCTGGCCCGGGCGCTAGAAACAACGCCGGCGGCCGTGGAAAGCCTTTTGCGCTCCCTGGAAGGGGAATATCGCCACCGCGGCCTGCGCTTGCAATGGAGCGGTAACGCCGTCCAGTTGACCACTGCCCCACAAAGCAGCGCCGTCGTCGAGCGTTTTCTGGGTCTGGAACTCACGACCCGTCTCAGCCAGGCCTCCCTTGAAGTGCTGGCTATTATCGCCTTCATGCAGCCCGCCACCCGGCCGCACATTGATCAGATTCGCGGCGTCAATTCCGACAGCGCCCTGCGGACGCTACTTGGCCAGGGCCTCATCGAAGAAGTCGGCCGGCAGGAAACTCCCGGCCGGCCCATCCTGTACAGTACCACCCCGGAATTTCTCCAGCACTTTGGCCTCAGTTCGCTTGCCGAACTGCGTTCGCTTGCCGAATTGCGTTCGCTTGCCGAACTGCACTCGCTCGACGAACTGCGCTCCCTTGAGGAGCTGCGTTCCCTTGACGAGCTGCCCTCGCTGGATAGTGGTCCGGCCAAAGACGGCGCGGCCGGCCAGACGGTAGCGGCACAGCCGGAAAGTTGAGGTAGAATCGGCCCCATGCCTGAACGGCACGAACAGCACGAACGGCGTCAACGCTTGCAGAAATTAATGGCCCAGGCGGGGCTTGGCTCGCGGCGTAAAAACGAAGCGCTCATTACCGCCGGCCGGGTCCGGGTCAATGGCCAGGTCGCCCGGCTGGGCGACAAAGCCGACCCCGACGTGGATCGCGTCGAGGTAGACGGCCGGCTGCTCAAGCTTGAAAAACTGGTCTATATCAAGCTGCACAAGCCCAAAGGCGTTCTATCTTCGACCGAAGATGAGCTGGCCCAGGGCCGGCCGACGGTGCGCGACCTGGTCAACGTACAGGGCCACCTCTATCCGATTGGCCGGCTGGACCGGCAGAGTGAAGGCTTAATGCTCCTAACCAACGACGGCAAGCTGGCCCACCGCCTGACCCACCCCCGCTACGGCCACGAGAAGATCTACCGTGTCGTGGTCGAGGGCAAGCCCGTCCTGGCCACCCTGGAACAATGGGCCAGGGGCGTGGAACTCGACGGCCGGCCAACCATCCCGGCCCAAATCGAGATCCTGCACCAACAAAAAGACCACACCTGGCTGCGCCTTACCATGCGTGAAGGGCGCAAACGACAAATCCGGCGCATTGCCGCCATGCTCGGCCACCCGGTCACCCGGCTCATCCGCGAACAAATCGGCCCCATCAGGCTGGGCGATCTCAAACCCGGCGAGTGGCGCCACCTCTCTGCCTCCGAAGTGGCTGCTCTGACTAAAAGGCGATGAGCAATGAGTGCCGTTGGCGGAGTTGGGCGGCCCAACTCCGCCAACTCCGAGCAATGAGCGATGCGCAATGAGCGATGAGTTTAAATCCAAAATCCAAAATCTAAAATCTAAAATCCCTAACGCCATCGCCATTGACGGCCCGGCCGCTTCCGGCAAAACCACCATCGGCCGGATGTTGGCCGATTATCTCAACTGCCTCTTCCTGGACACCGGTTCCATGTACCGGGCCACTACCCTGGCCGCCCTGCAAAACAGTGTACCCATTGACGACGAACCGGCCGTCACCACCCTGACCGAGCAACTGGACATGGACATTATTCCTGTCCAGAACGAAAATGATGGCCGCCTGTACACCGTCTGGCTGAACGGCCGGGACGTGACCTGGGAACTGCGCGCCCCGGCTGTGGACCGCCATGTCTCCCAGGTCTCCGCTTACAAAGGGGTACGCCAGAACCTGGTCCAGCGCCAGCGCTCGATGGCCCAGCGCGGCCGGGTCGTGATGGTTGGCCGGGACATCGGTACCGTCGTTTTACCTGACGCGCCCGTTAAACTGTACATTGTTGCTTCCGCCGAAGAACGGGCCCGGCGGCGCATGTTAGAACGCCGCCAGCGAGGCCTGGACGTCGATCACGACCAGATCCTGGCCGACATTATTCGCCGGGACCGGATTGACAGCAGCCGCGAACATTCGCCCATGCGGCCGGCGGCCGATGCCCTCATCATTGACACCACTGGCCGCTCTCCGGAAGCCGTTCTCCGCGAAATTCTGGCCCTGCCTGCTTTCCAACCGGCCCAGGCCCGGCCGTAACCCATGACCTACTTCACCGAAATTGATTGGACCACCCATCCCGGTGGCCGCATTGCCGCCGTCGAACCTGGCAGCGTGGCCGGCGACATCGGCCTGCAGCCAGGTGACGAACTTCTGGCCGTCAACGACAACCCCGTGCAGGACGTCATTGACGTACAATATTACGCCGCCGAGGAATCCTTCGAGCTACTGGTCCGCCGGGGCGAAGAATATTACCTCTACGAAGCCGAGCGAGCCTACAACCAGCCGCTGGGCCTGGAATTTGAACACCCCACCTTCGACACCGACATTCGCCGCTGCAACAACCTGTGCGAATTTTGCTTTGTCCTGCAGATGGCTCCCCGCTTCCGCCGCACCCTCTACATCAAGGACGACGACTACCGCTACTCCTTCCTCTTCGGCCACTTCGTCACCCTCACCAACCTGGCCGACCACGACTGGTGGCGTATCCAGACAATGGGCCTCTCCCCCCTCTACATCTCCGTCCACACCACCAACCTGGAACTGCGCCGCCAATTCCTGCGCAACGCCGCCGCTCCCGACATCATGGAACAGTTGCGCCAACTGGCCGGTTGGGGCGTTGACATGCACACCCAGCTTGTCGTCGTCCCCGGCTTTAACGACGGCCCCTGGTTAGAACGCTCCATCGCCGACCTGGCCGGGTTGTGGCCGGCCGTCCACTCCATCAGCGTCGTCCCCGTTGGGCTCACCCAGCATCACAAGTACGGCATGCGCCCCCATACCCGCCAGGAAGCGGCCGCCACCCTCGACTACGTCGAGTCCTTCCAGCCGCTTTACCAGGAGAAGTTCGGCGCCCGCATCGTCTACCCTACCGACGAATGGTACCTGGTCGCCGGCCGGGAAGTGCCTCCTCTTGACGCCTACGATGGCCTGCAGCTACAGGAAAATGGCCTGGGTATGGTCCGCAACTTCCTGGACGAATGGGCGAGAGTCAAGCAGGAAATTAAGGAGTGGCAGCGCACCCAAAACGGCCGCCCGGCCGCCTGGCCCTCCCTCACCCTGGTTACTGGGACCCTCTTTGCTCCCACGCTCCGCGCTGCCGCCGCCGAATTTGCCGCCCTCACCGGCGCACAGGTCAACGTCCTGCCCATCGTCAACCAGCGCCTGGGCGAAACTATCACTGTGGCCGGGCTGTTAATGGCTGAGGATGTGCTGGCCCAGTTGCAAACGGCCGGCACCGGCGATTTACTCCTCCTACCCCGCGTCATCTTCGACCACCCGGCCGTCATCTCCCTCGACGACCTGACCCCCCAACAGCTAGCCAACCACCTCGGCCGCCCCGTCGCCCTGGCCGACCTCATGGGCGACCTCTGGGACGCCCTCCTCGGCCGTCCCCCCCTCCTCCACCTCCCCGCCTGAACCGATTTTGGATTTTGGATTCACCCCAATCCTCAGTCCTCAGTCCTCCTCACTCCTCACTCATTGCTCATCGCTCATTGCTCATTGCTTACCCCCACCTCCATATCGCCAGCGCCGCCAGCAACCGCAGACCGGCCGCCAGCCCCAGCGCCAGGGCCAATCCGATCTGTTCGGCCACAAACGACCCGCACAGCACGCCCAACAGAACAGCGCCGTTCAGCGCCAGGTTATACCAGGCCAGGTGGGCCGGCCGGTCGTTCTCCGGCACCCGCTCCAGGATATAATTACTCAAGCCGCCGCCAGCCAATGACCAGGCCACACCGCCTACGGCCGCTGTTACCAGGAACAACGTCAGATCGTGGCTGGCCGCCGTCAGGAATGGGTACAGGCTCATCAAGACCGCTCCCACCACTGTCACCCGGTGGTATCCCAGGCGCTCCGACACCCTGGCCAACTGCGTCGATCCCAGGAAAACCACCACTTGAAACAGCGCCGTCCCCAGGCTAATCTCCTGGTCGGTCAGGTTCAGTTCTCTCACCCAATACAGCGGAAAGAGCGGGATGGCCATAAATTGGGCCAGGTGAAAGGCCAGCAGCACCCCCACCATGCGACCGTAACTCGTCCGCAAGATCTCCGTTCGCAGCAGCGGTTTACCCTGGCTGCGGGTCAGGAAACGCAATCCCACCGCCCAGCGCAGGCCGTCACCCCAGGTGCGGGAATGCCCCGGCCGGCCCAGTTCCCCCAGGCCGCGGCCGGTCAGGCCGAAATTCACTAGCCGGCCGGTCTCCATCCGCGAGCGAACGTACCACAAGTGGACGCTGCTCATGGCGGCGCCCACGAAGCCGATGGCAAAAACGACCTGGTAACCCAGCGGAAACGGCGCGTTCTCCAGGATAATGCCACACAGCAGGGTAACAATCAGGTAGGTCACGGCCAGCAGAGCGTTGCGAGTGCCGACCACGTGGCCGCGCCACTGCGGCGGCACGGCTGTGGCAAACATGGCGTTAAAGGCCACCGCCAGCACCGTGCCGGGAATGCCGGCCAGCAAGGTCAGGCTCACCAAGGCCCAGATTTGCCCCTGCGGCCTTAACAACCAGGGCAGGAGAATCCAGAAGAAAAAGCCCAGCCGGTGGAACACGGACGTCCAGAACACGGCCTTGCCAATCGGCCGGCTTTCCAGCCAGCGCCCGGCCGGCAGGGTAAAAAGCAATCCCATAGCCGCCGGGCCCGCGTTGAGCAGACCAATCTGCAGCGCGTCGGCTCCCAGCCGGGTGGCAAAAATAGCCGCGAAGGCAGTGGAACTGCCACTCAGCACCCCAAACCAGGCAATATCCAGGTACAGGTGAATAAAAGACGAGCGTAGCTCGGCCGGCACCGGCCGGGCCTGTCGCCCCACGCTCAATCCTAACACTTTGATTTCCTATTTGTCATACTGAGAGTTACCACGGCGCAGCGCCGTTCCATGAGCAAAGAAACGTCCTCTTGTCATGCTGAACGGAGTCTTCGGAGTGAAGCATCCCGATGACATCACATCAACCAGGATCATCAGTTTCTGAGTAGGGACTCTTCGGAGCGAAGAATCCCTGTGAACTGTCCGGTTACTTTCAAAAACGGACAGTATACCCTATTTCACGCGTTTGTGACTATAAGAGGACTATCCTATAAGCGTCCCCCCGGCCGTCTCCGGCCGGACGAGGGCCTGCTCCAGCGCCCCCACCTCCAGCCCAGAGAAAATGCGAATAGACAACCCCGCGTGTTGGTGTACCAGCGCCAGCATGGCCACGACCTTGCTGGCCATCCCGCCGGTTACGTCGGTCCCCCGCGAGCCGCCCAGGGCTGGCGACAACGCCTCCAGATTTTGCCGCGTAATGACCGGGACCACCTCCCCCCGGCCGTCCAGCACCCCGGCCGTCTCCCCCGCCAACAAAAACCACGCCGGCCGTAATTCGGCCGCCAGGTAACTCAAGATCTCTTCCGTCGAAATAATCGTCCCCCCTCGCACCCGGTCAAAAGCCACATCCCCATACACCAGGGGTATCAGGCCGCCGGCCAGCGCCGCCCGCACCGGCTCCGTCGCCAGGCTCACAATCCGCCCGTCGGCGCACTGGGCCGAAGCCGACGGTTGCAGCGTGACGGCCGGCGCCCCGGCCGCCAGTAACGCCTGGCGCACCAGCCCGTTCAACCGGGCCGCGGCCGCGCTGACCTCGGCCAGGCCGCGCCACTGCTCAGGCGTCTGCACCCCCTGCCTCGTCCCGTGCCTGGCCGCTGCCACGTGGCCAAAAGAGCCACTGCCGTGCCCGATCACCAGGCGCAATTCCGGCCGGGCCACCATTGCCCGCCGGATCTCGGCCGCCAGCCGGGCCAGCACCTCGCCTCGCGCCGCTTCCACCCCCGTCTTATCCGTAATCAGCGACCCGCCCAGCTTCAAAAACACCAGGTCTAGCATAGGCTCTTTCCAATTAATCGCGAATGGCGCGAATAGGCGAATGACACAAATAAAATACCGGACACTGGCGTTTTTTGCATTTTCCAGTGTAGGGCAATTTGTAAAATCGCCCTACGATTATAGGAAATATTCGCGTCATTCGTCCATTTGCCTTATTCGCGTTTTCAGACATGGCTCAAGTTAGCTTGACGGTAGATGGCGCGATTTGCCAAATCGCGTTACAGCTTATTCGCGTTTTCAACTCGTGCGGCGAACAATAAAATCCACGGCTTCCTCAGGCGTGTCTACCACATGGATCAGCGTCAGGTGGCTGGCGGCGACATACTCCGGCCGGACAAACGCCTCAATCGTCGCCTGCCACAAGTGCCCGACCACGACCAGCGGCCGGGGCGGTATCTCCCCCACCTGCAAAAAGCTCCAGGCCAGGGCCATTTCCGACAGCGTGCCGATGCCGCCCGGCAACACTACCATCCCGTCGTTGTGGTCCACCAGGTGCAGCAACCTCTCCCGCAGCGTCGGCCGCCGCACCTCTTCCAGCACCCATTCATTTGGCCCCAACGGCCGGAACGACTCAATCTGGTCGCAGGTCACGCCGATGACGTGCCCGCCAACCTCGGCCGCCCCCTGGCTGGCGGCGGCCATCACCCCGCTATAGCCACCCGTTGACACCGCCAGGCCGGCCTCGGCCAGCATCCGCCCCAGCCGCCGCGCCTGCTCATACGCCTCACTACCCGCCTCCGGGCTGGAGCTGCCAAACACCGCAATCACCCGCTGCTGCCCTTTACCACCCATATACTCTCCAATTACCAAATTACCCAATTACCGGGCTATTTTCATCTAGAGAAACCCGCCACTCCGGGTAACGGTTATCAAATTCCTCAAAAGTCATCCCCAGCAAGATTTCGTCGTGGTAGGCGCTATTGGTAAAAACAGCGCGCCGAACGCGCCCCTCGTCCACAAACCCCAGATGGCGATACAGTCCAATAGCCCGCTCGTTGAAAGCAAAGACGCCAATGTTGCATTTCTGATAGCGCCGTTCGTGGAACATGTAGCGCAAGGCCAGGAGCATCGCCTCTTTGGCATACCCTTTGCCCCAGGCGGTTCGCTCCGGCAGGCCGATTCCAATAGAAAACGTTCCATTACGAGAGTCCGCACCTTGCACGTTGATCCCACCCACCATCTGGCCGTCCAGGGTTTCAATCGCCAGTTCCCTATTGTCTGGATTCCTTGCCTCACGGGGATTTTCCAGCAAGCGCCGGATGTCGGCCAGGGAGCGAGGATATTCAATAGAAGAGTCCAGGCGGGAGATTTCCGTATCCTGAAGATGCTGGAACAGCGTCTCTGCATCGTCCGGTTCAAGGGCACGAAGCCGCACCAGGCGGCCGGCAAACAGATTATTCATAGAAGACCTCTTGGCCATCGTACAACAACACAGCACCTGAGCCAATAAAATCTAAAATCGAACCTGCCCCAAAAACTGCCGCACAATTTCCCCCACCTCCCCCGGCCGCTCCAACATCGGCGCGTGGCCGCAGGCCGCCAGCTTGTGTACTTCTACCTGGGGTATCATCTTTTGCAACTTATCGGCGTCCGACGCCGGCACCACCGGGTCGTTGCAGCCCCAAATCACGCTCGTCGCCTGGCGCAGCGTGGCCAGCCGCGGCCGCAGGTCATACCCCGCCACCGCGTGCATCGCCGCGGCCGAGGCCCGCGCCAGCCCGTAATCGGCCCGCCGCCGCTCCCACAGCGACTCGTCCATGAGCGAGGGATCGTAAAACGGCACCCGGATCTGCCGCTCCAGCCAGACCCGCGACACGGCAATCCCGGCTTCCATCAGCCCCAACTTCTTACCGACCCGGCGCAGCCACTCCGGGTAACTGCCGGGAACCAGCAAGGCCGGGGCCAGCAGCGTCAGGCTGCTCACGTCCTCCGGGTAAGCCAGGGCATAAGCCGAAGCCAGCACCCCGCCGAACGAATGGCCTACCAGGTGGACCGGCGGCAAGCCCAGCCGCTCCTGGAACGCCGCCAGCCATTCCACCAGGTGCGGCATCGTGTACGGCGCCGTATCGGCGCTATGGCCAAACCCGGGCAGGTCCGGGGCCAGCAGCCAGAAATCGCCGGCCAGGTCATGCATCAGCTCTCGAAAACTATCGGCCGAAGCCGACATCCCATGCAACAACACCACCGGCCGCCCCCCCGCTGCCCCGGCCGTCAAATAACTCGTCTCCACATCTAAGGCGTGTAGCCGCTCGCGCGGCAACGCCGGATAAATTCCATTACCACTCATTGCTCATTGCTCATTGCTCATCACTCATCACTCCCTACTCAGTCCTCAGTCCTCATCCCTCAGTCCTACTACCTCCCCCACCGTCGCCGCATACCGCACCCCATTCCGAATTGCCTCTGCCACCATCTCCACGGCCGCGTTCGCCACCAAATCAAACGGCGCCATCACTGGGCCGGCCGCCAGGGCAAAAGCGGTGTCTCCGTCGTGCGTGGTGTGCGCCGGCCGGATAGCCATCGCCATCCCGTCGTGCGCCCGCTGCGCCAGCCGGTTCGCGGCTACCTTATCCAGCCGGGCGTTCGTCAGCACCACCACCAGCGTCGTATTCGTCCCCAGGTTAGCCGGCGGCCGCTCGGGGAAGCGACGAAACGGGTCGCCCTCCACCAGCCAGCCGCCGTCCGGCGCTCGCGCCCCGGCCAGCACCGTCCCGTCGGCCGACACCACGTCGCCCACGCTGTTGACCACCGCCGCTGCGCCCACGGCCAGCTCGCCTAGCTCTACTGACGCCAGGCCAAAGCCGCCCTTCATAATGCCCGCGAAGCCACCCCACTTGCCGACGGTCACCCCCGCCCCGGCGCCGACGTTGCCTTGCACTGTGGGCTCGTCGCTGGCCGCCCGGCAGGCGGCGTAGCCCATCGCCGCGTCCGGCAACACCCGACCGCCATTCATAAACAGGTCATAGACCACTGCCGCCGTCACAATTGGAATCGGCCGGACCGGCGTCGGGTGGCCAATCCCCCGCTCGGCCAGGAAGTTCATCACCCCGTCGGCCGCCGCCAGGCCAAAGGCGCTGCCCCCGGTCAACAAGACCGCGTTAATCGTCGTCACCGCCTTGTCCGGGGCCAGCAGCACCGTCTCCCGGCTCCCCGGCGCCGGCCCGCGCACGTCCACCCCGCCCACTGTCCCCGGCGGGCACAGAAAGACCGTGCAGCCCGTATGCCCCGCCTCATTCGTCGCGTGCCCTATCTGAAAACCAGGAACCTTCCACATCATGCGCTCGTTATCATCCTATAACTTGAATTACAAAACCAGTGATACGACGACTTGTGATAGTGTGCTGGAAAAGCGAAAGTCCAACATCCCAGATGTTGGACCCTTCTCTTTTTTTATCCCTATCCCTGAGGTACGCCCGGTAGGAGTCGAACCTACAACCGGCTGGTTCGAAGCCAGCTACTCTATCCATTGAGCTACGGGCGCAAAAAAAGCTATGAGCTACATTGACTCATCGCTCATTGCTGATTTCAGGGCGAATGGTGGGATTCGAACCCACGATCTTCTGGGCCACAACCAGACGTGTTAACCCCTACACCACATCCGCCATAAAGACCAGGGAGAATGCTACCATATCTCCTGGACCTGAGCAAATTAATAGCGGGGTTACCACCGGCCGCGGCCGTTTGGGGCAGATGGGGGCGATTGATGGTGATGTGCCGGCGGCCGGAGTGCTGGCCAGCTTTTAAATCACGATCTCTACCACCGACACTGAACCGGCCGCAGCAACAGGCAAGCATTCGGTCTGGCAGGCCTGGCCGTCTACAGTGCAGCCGGGTTGTTCGCCTTCTAACGCCTGGCGCACATGAATGTGATAGAGAGCGCCACGAAAAGAACGCTGGAGACGGAACTCCTTCCAACCGGCCGGTAAATCGGCCTGAACGTGCAGGCCCAACAGTCGAGCCTCCACGCCCAACACGCCCTCAATAGCCGCGCGCAGGTACCAGGCGGCCGAACCGGTATACCAGGTCCAACCACCCCGGCCTGGCGTGGCCGATTGAGGGCCAGAGACATTGCCTGGCATGACGTAGGGTTCGGCCGCATAAACTTCCGGTTCCTGTCCTCGCCACGGTGGGCAGAAACTGCGCCAGGTGGCATAGGCCGCTTCTGCCCCGTGCAGGCGTCGCTCGGCCAACACGGCCCAGCAAGCCGCGTGTACGTAAACGCCCCCATTTTCGCGCGCGCCGGGCGCATATCGAGACAGGTAGCCAATCTTCGGGTCAGGTCGCGTATAACCCGGTGCGAACAGCAGCGGACCGTAAGCGGTATAAAGATGCTCCCTGGCAGAGGCCATAGCCTGGTGGGCCCGATCGGCCGGCGCCAGACCGCTTAACACGGCCCACGTTTGCGCATTGAGAAAGATCTTCCCTTCAGGCTGTTGGTCAGAGCCCAGAATGGCGCCGTCGTCCGTGGTGGCGCGCCAGTACCAGGCGCCATCCCAACCATGCGCGTTGGTCGCTTCGCGCAGCGCTTCAGCTTCCGTTCGAAAACGGGCCTGGTCGGCCTCGTTCAGGATAGGGAGGCTAGCCCAACCAGTGAGCAGGTAGTAGAGAAAATGGGCCATCCAGATGCTCTCGCCGCGTCCGGCTGGGCCCACCGCGTTAAGGCCATCGTTCCAGTCGCCTTCCAGGATGAGCGGCAGGCCACGCTCGCTGCGCCGCTGTAGCGCCACCCGAAAGGCGCGCAGGCAATGCTCGCGCAGGGTGGCCACGCCACCATCCCAAAAAGGTATTTCCTCTTCCAGGCAGTCAAAACTCCCTGTCTCGTGCAGGTAACACATCGCGGCAAAGGGGAGCCAGAGTAGGTCGTCGCTGTGTTTGGAGCGCAGGCCCCATTCAGCCAGCGGGTGCCACCAATGGAACACAACGCCATCCTGGAATTGGTGGGCCGCATGGAGACGAATCTGGGCCAGCGTCTGCTCCGGCCGGTCTAGCAACAGCCACACCAGGCTATCTTGCAACTGGTCACGGAAACCATAAGCGCCGCCTGTCTGGTAATAAGCGGTTCGGCCCCACAAACGGCCGGAAATGGCCTGGTACTGGAGCCAGCCGTTGGCCATGAGGTTGAGGGCCGGATCGGGTGTTTCCACCACGATCCGGCCGGTAATCTCTTGCCAGGTGCGTCGTACAGCCGCCAGGGCCTGGTGGGCGGCGGCCGGTTGGCGATACCGTTCGGCGAGGGCCAGCGCCTGCTCCGTATCGTCCGCCACGCCCAGCGTAAAAACCAGCTCCACGGCTTCCCCTGGCGGCAAGGTAACGTTAACTTGCAAGCTGCCGATGGCGTCTCCCCAGCGGCCCTGGGTGTTCAGGGAGCGGCCGTCGCCTAAGGCCCGTGGTTCTGACAAGCGGCCGTTACGCCCCATAAAAGCGCCTTTGTCACTCTCAAACCCGGCCGGTGGCTGCGATGAACTGTGGAAGGCCACGTAGGGCCAGGAACGGTTCCAGTGTACCCCTGGTTGGCCTGGTAAGTCCCACATCGCCTTGGTCGCCAGCAGGGCGCCATGGGTATCGTCATACCAGGCCTCTATAAAGAGGCGATGAAACTCCCGGTGCCAGTCCGGCGCTGCCCCAAGCAGCCATTCCAGGTAGGTAAACAGTTGCAGCTTCCGCAGGCGCCGTCCTCGGTTTTGTAATCGCAACAGCCACAGCTCGCAGGGATCGTCCGGCGGAACCAGATAAGTAAGCTGGCTCTCCAGGTTTCCCCGCCGGGCCTCGACAACCGAATAGCCCATACCATGACGAACCTGGTAAAATTCCAGAGTGCCGCCACAAGGTTGCCATCCGGCCGACCAGAATTCGTGGCTATCGGCGTCGCGCAGATAAAGATATTTGCCCCAATCGTCCCGAACCAGATCCTGTTCCCAACGAGTGATGCGATTCAGGCTGGCGTGGGTAAGCCAGCTATAACCACTGCCAGCCTGTGACAATACCAGGCCGTAATCGCCGTTGGAAATGACATTAATCCACGGCATGGGCGTATCCGGACGGGTAATGATGTACTCTTTACCATCTTCGCTAAAGTAGCCGTAATCGTTTTGCAATCGTGTAATTGACCTATCCACAACGATGGACAACCGCTAATCAATCACCGGGGCCGGCTGTAAAGACCTCTATAGCCATTAAAGGCTCCATAGCCTCTTCAACCTCACCCTGGATAAAGTACGCTTGCAAGCGGTCATTGGTCAGGAAATTGCCGAGGGCAGCCATAATCATGCCCTGGTCAAGCGCCAGGTAGTAGCGTGACACTTCTCCTGTATCCACGTTGACGGAATCGTAAAAGCCATAGTCACCATAAACGTCAAAGTCGCTACGCAGGTTAGCCAGATTCTCCAGGGCCGCCTCTGGGGCAAACTCAAGCGCCAGGAAAGAGGCGTGAGGCGTGACAACGCCATCGGTATAAGCTTCTGGCGGCGGTAGTGGTTGAGGTGGCCGGCACTCGCCAAAGCCATAATCAACCAGTGTATTATCGTTGTTTGAGGCGTAGCCGTCCGGGTTGAGGCCAATGGCATCAACGCCGTACTCACGATAGCCACCAGATGGGTTAGTGGCGGGAGAGAAACCCCAGTAACCATATTGCGCCTCGTCCAGGCCATGTTCAATTTGGGCCTGCACATAGAGAGGATGGTTAATACCCCAACTTTGTGGACCCCACTCTTCTTCAGGTACCAGCAAAGGCACTATCAAGGCTTCGAACATGCTGCCACCCCAACTGGGCACGATATTCATATCATGATAGGTGTAGTGCCCTTCAAAAACATCAACACCCAGATAGGTATGCCACTCGCCTTGTGGTTGCATTTCGTGCCAGCCCCAGTCACAAGTCCCGGGGAAGGTACGCCACCCTTTGAAGTAATGGGTTTCCGGCACCTGGTCGAAGGCGATGGCGATGTAGCTGGCGATGCGCGGCTCGGTATTGAAGGAGCCATAATGGTGACAGGTGTAAAAAACATCTGGTCCGTTGCCGGAATAGTTTCCCTGGATGGAGCAACCAGGGGGCGGCTCGACCCAGAACCCACCGCGCAACAGACCGGCCGCAGGGTCGTAGTAGAAGCCAAAATCCATGCCGGCCAGGATGGCCTCGGCTGCGTCACGAAGTTGGGGTATTGCGTTGCTCACCATTATGAGCGCGGCCGCCAGCCAGCCATTATCTACACTGGAAAGGAAGGGGTAAATCGGGTCTCCTGTAGGTGGCCAGGCCGTTAGCTTGGCCCCCGTGTCCGGATCATACCAGTTGTAGAATTGACCGCTGTATTCGTGGCGCTCCATCGTAGCCAGGGTTTCCAGGGTCTGGCCAATTCGCTCCCTGGCTTCTCCTGGCGTGATGAGACGCAGGTCACGGGCAGCCAACGTACTCCAGATATAGTTGCCAATATTGGTCGGTGAGGTGTAGCCGGCGCGCACTCCCTCGGCGCTGATATTGTCAGTCGGCAGGCCGCTGGGAAAGGCCATGGCTTCAAAAGACTCCCAGGTATCGGCCGCGTAGACCTTAAGCGCCGGGTCAACCGGCGTTTGCAGTACCAGATATCGCTGTGCCTCCACGGGTGTGGCCACAGCCGTAAACACGAGCACGGCCATGACAAGATACAAATGGCGGCGAACTATCGTAAACATGAGAGACCTCCCTTCTGCACACGGCAGAAACATCAAATACCTCTACAGCTAACGGACCAGCAGGCCGGCCACTATTACTCCTGCTGTTCCAGGCGTGCCAGGTGGGCCTGGGCACGGGCGATCAAGTCGGGTCGGTTAGGAAATAACTCTTCGATTTCACGGTAGATATCTTCAGCCGAACGGCTGTCACCTTCTTCCTCGTACAACTCTCCCAGCCGCAGATAAACGTCACCCAGGTAAGGATTCGTCCGGCCAATGTTTTCCTGGACGAATTGTTCGGCGTCGGCAACGGTGAAACGCTCGTTGATGATTTCGCCAATACGGGCTTTGGCATGGGCGACGCTATCGGGCACAGGCCAGGCCCTGGGGTGCTTCCAGATCTGTTCTACCTGCAGGTAGCCACCATGCACCACAAACTCGTTCCGCGCGGCGTCAAATTCTTCGTATCCGGCCAACGCCTCCAGGTAGTTGCCTGTGGTGTAACTGGCCTCCGCATCTTGCAAATAGGCGGCCGAGAGCCGGCCGGCGTCGAGCCAGGCCAGGGCGTAAGTAGCCGCAAATAGGAGGGCGACGATGCCAACCAATAGAAAGAAGCGTCGCCAGCCGGCCGGCCGGCGGCCACCGGCCACGGCCGCTGGAGGGGTAGTTCCTGGGGCCAAATTCACGGTCATGGGCGCCCTCACTTAAAGGAAACGTTGGCAAAGGCCCGCATAAACTGATCCTGCAAGAAAATGAAGGCTGCGATCAGCGGCAAGGTAATCAGCGTCGTAGCTGCCCACACCTGCTGCGCGTTCTCGCCCGGCACGGAAGAGCGAAACTGCAATAACCCTAATTGCACCGTCCACTTGTCCGGCGTGTTCAGGTAAAGCAATGGGCCAAAGAAGTCGTTCCAGCTTCCCATAAAGTTGAGAATAGCCACCGTCGCCAGCGCCGGGCGGGCCAGGGGCAGGATGACGCGCAGAAAAATGGTAAATTCGCTGGCGCCGTCTAACCGGGCCGCTTCGATGAGTTCGTTGGGGATGCCCAGCATAAACTGCCGCAACAAGAAAATGTTGAAAACGGTAACGGCCGCGGGAATGATGAGCGCGTGAAAATGGCCCACCCAGCCCAGGTTATACATAAGCACGTAGGTGGGAACCAGGAACAGGATGGTCGGTATCATCATGGTGGTAAGCATAAAGCTAAAGATGTAATTCCGGCCGGGAAAAGGAATCTTGGCAATGGCGTAGGCGGCCAGGGCACTGAGCGACGTGTTCAGAAGGGTAATAGAGGTGGCCAGGACGAACGAGTTACGGAATAGCAGCGCCATGTTTAGCCGTTCAAAAACGCCGGCGTAGCCAGAAAAAGTAATCTCGCTGGGCAGACTGGTCGGGCGGTGCAAGATTTCTCGTCCGGGCTTGACGGAGTTCATGACCATGTAAAAGAAAGGGTAAAGCACCACAATAGTTCCCAGGAGCAACAATGTGTAAACGAGAATCGTTGACCAGGGAATTGGTCTCCGGACTTTAGGCAGGGATACAGCACGCATCACATTACCTCAATCATTTCCACTCGGAACGAACTTAAACTGTATAAAGGTCAACAGGCCAATTAAGAAGGCCAGTAGCAACCCCAGGGCGGAGGCGTAGCCAATGTTGGAACGGTCAAAAGCCTGGGCGTAGAGATAGAGAACAGGCGTCAGCGCCTGGTGCTCCGTGCCACCGTAGAGATCGAACAGCGCAAACACCTCGGTAAACATCTGCAACCCATTGATGATGTCAATGACCAGGAGAAAGAAGAGTTGCGGCCGGAGCAGGGGAAGCGTAATGTAACGGAACTGCTTCCAACTACTTGCTCCGTCAATGGCCGCCGCCTCGTAATATTGCGGGTCAATGGAATAAAGGCCGGCCAGCAAGATGACAAAGCTAATGCCGAACCATTTCCAGGTGTTAATAAGGGCAATGACCGGCATGGGCAGCCAGGCGGAAAACTTCCAGAAAGCCGGTTGGCGCAAAATTCCACTCTGTACCAGTAAGTTCTGAACAGGACCACTAGGGTCGGCCAGATAGCTGCCGATGACTATCAGGACCATCACCGAAGTAAGAACCGGCATGAAATAAACGGTGCGAAAGAAACGGCCGCCCCATCTGGCCCGAAACACAAGCACGGCCGTCAACAGGCCCAATCCATTCTTGAGCCCAATAAAAATCGTTTGGTTGTAGACAATGTTGAATAGACTACGCCAGAAAAGCGGATCGAGCGTCCCCGTGATCCAGTTGCCCAGACCAACGAACGTGCGTGCCTCCGGGCGAACGAAGGAATAATTGAAAAAGGTCAAATAAAAAGAAAGAACAAGGGGATACAGGCCAAAGACCAGGTACAGTAACACCCACGGCGAGACAAAAACGTATCCCCAGCCGTAACGGCGCATGCGCTGCCACAACGTCGCGCGGCGGCCAGCGAGAAAAACAGCCTCCCGGCCGGCCACAGAGGATATATCAGCCACGGCTATCCTCCTTATACCCGGCGACGTGAACTTTTGCCGCCCACGTCGCCGGGATCATTATTCAGAGCTGCTGTTATTGGTTTTCTGCCAGCGCCTCTCGTGCGGCGGCCGCCGCCGCTTCAACCGCTTCCTCAGGCGTTAATTCGCCTTCCACCACCGCCTCCTGGTATACGCCTTGCAAAGCGTTGGCCACCAGGTCGGCGGCCGAGGTCTGCTGCGGCAGGACGCCATGTTCCAGTAGTTCCACAAATGTCTGCCGCGCCGGTTCCTGGAAATAGGGATCGTCTTTGAGACTGGTGAGAACCGGGAGATAGCCTAATTCGGTAATAAACTGCTTGTTGTTTTCCTCCTCCATCAAGAACTGGAGGACATCCCAGGCGCGCGCCTGGCGTTCAGGCGTGGTTTTCATGATCACCAGCGCCCGGCCGCCGTAGGTAGTAAAGCTGGTATCGCCCTCGTTCGGTACGGGCGCCGGGGCTACGCCGACATCTTCTCCAATAACCATTGGCTCTTCGGCGGCCGTTTCCAGGTTGGGTTCCCAGGAATAGCCATACTGCACCCACATACCAATCGTGCGGCTGAAGAAGTTCTTCTCCATTGTCGGCGGGGCATATTGTTGCGCTGCCTGGACAAATTCAAAGAAGTCGGCCATGCCGCATTCGGGCTGATCAAAAACAATGTCGCTGCCCAGGCGGTTAACCAACTGGCATTCACCCTGGTTGGCGTTCAGGTAAACGGGCTGCAACATATTCCAGTACCAGCCGCCCCAGGCCAGTGCTTCATTCCAAAAGACGGTTCCATAGACTTCGTCGCCGTTTTCACGGGGGGGCAAGGCGTCTATGGCTTCGGCCGCGGCCAGAAATTCATCCCAGGTCTGCGGCGGGTCCTCGGGATCCAGGCCAGCCTCCTCAAACAGTTGCTTGTTGTAAATCATCAAGGTCACGTCGGCGCCAATGGGGATGTAGTAGTTGTGCCCGGAGAATTGTTCCACAGCCCCAGGTTCTACCTGGGCCAATAACTCCGCAGCGCCGGGCAGCTCTTCCAAGGGGATGAGGGCGTCTTCCGCGGCCAGTTGCCCCAACCCCGGACCAAATGAAGTGATGACCAGGTCCGGTTGGTTTCCGGCGGCAATGAGCGCTTGAAAAACGCCGCCCTCCGGTTCGTCTTCCACGGTCACCTCGACATCAGGATTGGCGGCCATGTACTTCTCGGCCAGGGCTACCAGCGTGTCATGCATGGCGCCAGGAACCGAGGAGAGGCGAATAGAATCAGCCATGGCCGCGCCAGCTTCTTCGCCGGCGGGCGTCTCTTCCTCACTCACTGGGGCCTCAGTTTCGGCCGGCTCTGCCGGCAGCGTCGCCTCTGGTGTTGCTGCGCCGCCGCAAGCCACCAATAAGCTCGCACTAAGCAAAAGCACCAGGACTTTCTGTTGCATAGCTTTCGTAAACATGTCTTATTTCTCCTCCGTTACTAATCCTGTTATGAGGCTGGCGCTTCGGGGCCAGCTCTATACCCGGTGGAGGTCGGGTCAGGATGTCAAAGCGCTTTTACAACGGGTTAAAAAAAGAGCGCCGACCGCCATCACTTAACGCCCGGTTTCGTTCGAACAGCCACACGAGCGCCGGATGACCAGCTTTGTCGGCAATACAACACGTATCGGTTCGATAGGACCTTCCTCCTTGACCATGCCCAACGCTACCTGCGCCGCTCGAAAACCTAATTCATAGGCTGGTTGATGCACGGTCGTAAGTGGGGGAGACACGTAGCTGGCCAGCGCGACGTCATCAAAACCCGCCAGGGCAATATCTTCCGGTACACGTAGACCTCGTTCGCGAATGGCAAGAAGGGCATCGCTGGCCATTTGATCGTTGGCAGCAAAAACCACTTCAGGTCGCTTCGGTAAGTCGAGCAGCCGTAACATGGCCTGATAGCCACTCCCACGCAGGTAATCGCCCTGGCTAATGTACTCGGGCGGAATATCCAGTCCATACCCGGCCAGGGTATCGCGCAAGCCGCGCAGTCGCTCCAGGTTATCGGGGGTGTAATCGGTACCGGTAATGTAAGCAAAACGGCCGTAGCCATGCTGGAGCAAATGCGCTGTCAGTGCGCAGGCCCCTCCGTAGTTCTCAACCAGAAACGCCGGTACATCTTCGCCAACATCCTGTTGCACCAGAACTACGGGCACGTTGCGCGCCAGTATTTCCAGTATTTCCTGGCGATGCGCGTCAATAGCCGCTAACACCATGGCATCAACGTACCTGCGCCTGAAGAGCTTGAGGTAATGGTGCTCATTGGCATGTCGCGGCTGGCTGGCAATCAGCAGGCTATAACCGGCCGCCGAGGCGGCATCTTCTACACCGCGGACAATTTCGAAGAAGAAGGGATCGTTGACCTGAGGAATAACAAAGCCTAAGGTATCACTTTGCTGGGTAGCCAACGCGCGCGCCGAGGCGTTTTGTTGATAATTTAGCGCTTTAATAGCGGCCGAGATTCGTTCGCGCGTTTCCGGGTGAACGCGGTTGCGACCGTTTAGGACGCGTGAGACTGTACTGATGGAGACTCCTGCTTTCTCGGCTACGTCATAAATCGTTGACGGCATGCATCGTACCTTATGTGGCTCACCCCTTGTAAAAGCGCTTTTACAAAAAGCATACACTATCTGGGGTAAATTCGCATTAAAATAATATGAGCGGTTTTGCCTTCACAGGTTCCCGTTACCGCCCCAGGCGCCGGCCCAAGCCGGGGGGAAAAGTACTTAAATATATCCCAGGCACATTGACAAACTTTTACCCAATGCGGTAAAAGAATGATGGTGGTAGGGTAGGGGCAGTGCGTTTCACCATGCCGGTGACAGCAACCCCCACCTGACCATTTTCTACCCGCATTATTAAACAATTTAATATTCATGGAGTAAGGAACATGGAAAAGCGCTTTTATCGCCTCATTGTTCGCTGGTTCTGGCTATTAATTCTGATGCCGCTCGTCGCCGCCGGCGTCACCTACCACATCATCAGCCGCCAGCCCGTTCTGTACGAAACGACGACACGGCTAATCGTTGGTCCCGGCATAGACAACCCCAGCCCTGAGCTGAATGATTTGCGAGCCGGGGCCCAGCTCATGGAAACCTACGCCGAGCTGCCCCAGACCCATCCTTTTCTGACCCGTATCATCGAGCAACTCGACCTGGATCTAACGCCGGCCAGGCTATCGAACATGATCAGCGTCGTCACCAATGAAGAAACGCAGATTTTGGACGTGACCGTTACCGGCCAGGACCCCATCCAGATCACCCGCATTGCCAACGCCGTCGCTACGGAATTAGTCCTGTTCAGCCCTTCCGGCGGCGTTACCCCGGCCGCCCGGCTAAAGGCCCAGATCGGCAACCAGGCCACCGTCCTCGAAGCGAGCGTAGCCGAAATCGAGGCCAACATTAACGCCCTGACAGCCAGCCTGGAGGCCACCACCGAGGAACAGGCCAGGCGCGAACTCGTAAACACCCTGACCGCCGAGCGTAGCCGGCTGGCCGACATACACCGTACCCTGGCCACCCTCTACCAGAATATCCAGGAAGCCACCACCAACGAGATGCGCATCATCGAGCCGGCCGTCGAAGCGAAAAGTGTGGATTCAGAGTTATGGGTGCAGGTCATGACCGCCGCGGCCGCCGGCCTCGGCCTCAGCCTGATGGTCGTGGCCGCCTTCGAGTACCGCTCGAACGCCGTCGAAACAGTCGAAGATCTGGCCCGGGTTGGCGACGCGCCCGTCTTAGGGGCCATAGCACGCTACAGCCTGGCCCGCGACGACAATGCCCTGGTGGTTCGCGCCCGGCCAGATTCCCGCGTCGTCCAAAACTTCCGTGCCGTTGGCGCCCGCCTGCTCTTTTCTAACAAAATCGAGCGGCCGGCCCGTTCTGTATTGATCCTCAGCGTCACGAATGACGAAGAAGCCGGCCCCGTTGCCGCCAACCTGGCCGTCATCCTGGCCCAAACTGGTCAGCGCATCTTGCTTGTTGACGCCGACCTGCACCGGCCGGTCATTGCTGGCTTCTTCCATACCCCCCGCACCTACGGCCTGACCAGCATTCTAAACAGCCCGGACGCCCCCGTGCGCCCCTTCCCCGTTGAATGGGTGCCTGGCCTCTCCGTCCTGCCCAGCGGCCCCATTACCGCTGATGCTTTCAGCCTCCTCGCCTCGCTGCGCATGCTCCAATTGCTGCGTGATTTTGAGCAAGACTTTGACCTCGTCCTCATCACCGCGCCCTCGCTGCCCGCCTATGCCGACAGCTTCTTTCTCGGTTCCCAGGTAGACAGGGTCATGGTCGTTGCCCGCCACGGGCAGACCCGGCGAGACGCCGTCCAAAAAGCCGTCGAAAGTCTTCGCACCGTCGGCGCCGAAATCCTGGGGCTGGTCTTAACTCATAGCCCTGACGCCCCCGGCCAGGAGCCGCGCCCTTCCCGGTTCCGCCGTTTCCGAAAAGACCAGTGGGCCGTGGCCCCCGATGTCGAGCCGGCTGCTGAACCGGCCGTTCCCCTGTAGAACCATGTCTGCCATCAGCGCCCCCTTCCTTCCCTCCAGGCGCCGCCTGCTGCCCCTGCTGGCGGCCCTGGTCCTCACCCTGGCCGCCGCCCTCCTGGCCACCCAACAGCCCTTGCTGGTCGTCGCCCTGGTCCTTATTCTGCCGCTGGGCCTGGCGTTCCTTCGCTTGCCCGAGCTGGCCACCTTGACCGTCCTTTTCTTGCTCTATTCCAACGCCCTGGTCGTCGGCGTTAAATTCCACAACGTCCCCAAAATGGTTGGCGGGGCCATTCCCCTGGCCTTGCTCGCCATTCCCCTCGTTGCCTACCTCGTCTTCCGCCGCCAAAAGCTCATCTACCACGCCCAGTTGGTCGTTCTCATTGCCTTTTACCTGCTGGTGCAAATTCTAGGCGTGCTCTTCACCGACTACCGGACCGAGGCCTTCCAATTCGCCATTGAACTCATCCTCGAAGGCATCATCCTTTACTTCTTGGTCCTTAACGCCATTCGCACCCCGGCCACCCTGCGCCGCGCCATCTGGGCCCTCTTATTGGCCGGCCTCATTTTGGGCGGCGTGCCCATCCTCCAGCAAATTACCGGCACCTTTGACAACAATTACGCCGGCTTTGGCCAGCTTTCCGACCGGGGCTTTCGCACCGGTGAGGAAAACATCTTCGGCGAGATACGCCAGATCAAGATGGCCGGCGCCATCGGCGAACAAAATCGTTACGCCCAGGTCATGCTCATGTTGATCCCCCTGGGGCTCTACCGCTTTTGGGGCGAGCGGCGGGCCTGGCTGCGCTGGCTGGCTTTGCTATGCACGATGATCAGTGGCCTCAGTTTTGTCCTGGCTTTCTCCCGCGGCGGCGCGGTCAGCTTCGTCCTCATCGTCGTCGCCATGATCCTCCTGCGCCTGGTGAACGCCGGCCAGTTGGCCCTTATCGCCCTGGGCGCCACCGCCGTCTTGGTCGCCGTCCCCCAATACACCACCCGCCTGGCCACGTTACAATCCCTGCGGGCCTGGATCTCGCCCGAGTCAGTCAACACGGTCGAGGAGGAACCCGATGGCGCCATCCAGGGCCGGACGGCCGCCATGTGGGCTGCCTTTTACGTCTTCCTGGACCACCCACTCGTCGGCGTTGGCCCTGGTGTCTTTCCTTACTACTCCAGGCAATACGCCGACCGGTTAGACATGGCCAGGCTCGAAGAGGGGCGGGAAGCCCATTCACTCTACCTGGACCTGGCCGCCGAGAACGGAGCGCTGGGCTTCATCGCTTTCATAGGTATCGTCGCCGTCACCTTGCGTGACCTCTGGCGCACCCGCAAGCGGTGGCTGGCCGAGCGGCCGGAACTGGCCAACATGGCCACCGCTTTCTTGCTGGCCATCCTGGCCTACCTGGCCACCGGCATCTTCCTGCACCTGTCCTACCTGCGCTACTTCTGGCTGATCATCGCCCTCGGCAGCGCCGCCATCCTCGTGGCTAGAAACGAAGAGACCGGACAACTCCAAACCCCGTAGGTTTCCAAAACCTACGGGGTTTCTCCACCACTCCCCTGTGGCCTGTCTCCGACCGCGCCACTCTGCGTGACCTCTGCTGTGGCCGGTCTCCTGACCGAGCCACTATTACTTTACAACGCGGTACGTCAGGTGCGTTACACCCGGAGCAACGGCGATCCTTCCTTCACCCATTCCCGTGGGACGGTATGGGTCAGCACAACGACCGGCACACCCATCGGGTGTTTGCCGCCCCACGCACCGGCGACGTCAAACATCCGGCGTCCCGACACTTTGTATGATACCCCAGGCACAAGCAGGCTGTCTTATATAAAACGGCAAGCCACTCAGGCTTACGCATCCGGCCGGGCTGAGTTAGCCGGTCGGATACAACCACCCCATTCCCCAATTCTGAGGTACAATTAGCTGGTCGAACCATGATAATACCTGGTGAGTATCTCAACCGGCCGGAAGAAAGCCGGCAAGGAGTGTGCGCATGGAAACGCGAGTCATCCTGACCATACCAGAGGAACTATACCGGCGCGCGCAGCAACTGGCCCGGGCCAGCAACCGCGAAGTCAGCGAAGTGCTGGCCGAGTCCATTGTGCTGGAAGATGAGTGGCAGGCAACAGAAGACGCTCCTGCTTCATTCGATGCCGGGTTGGCTGCCCTGGAAGCAGCGGCCGATGCTCAAGATGAAAAGGCCTTTGTGGCTGCCTATGAGGCCATAGACTGGCCGGGCCGGCCGGCTGAGGATTTTGTCCAGGCCGTCAACCTTGCCTTAAAGTTTGGCGATCTCTTGCTGGCCCGCGAACTGGCTACGCAAGGTGTTAAACAGTACCCCAACCATGCCGAACTACAAAAAATGGCTTACATCCTGGCGCCACCTAAAGCCAGGGTTGTTCAGGGCGAACCTGATACTTCCTGGAAGGCGAATCGGGAGTGGTTAAAGGCCCATTGGGACGAACATCGGGGCAAATGGGTAGCCCTTCACAACGGAGAGTTGGTCGGTCTGGCCAACTCCTTAGAAGCGTTGCTAGAGGAAGTTGGAGAAGTTAGAGGCAAAGGTATATTGGTCGCGCCGGTGGGCTAATGTTACTAATTAAACATCACCCTGAAAGCTGAACCTGGCAGAGGGGAAAATATGGATGTCGAGGCAACGGTTTTTGTACCTGACGCAGAGTCGGCTCAAGCCTGGGCTTCTCAAAGACGGCCTTTTATGATCGGATTGAGTGGCTGTCTGGAGAGGCTACGTTTTGCCGTTGATCCAGCGACTAACACGTTTTACTTTGGCCCGCTACCATAGCCAGCGTTTCCGGCCGCCATTACGGAACGAGGGGATATAAAGCCAGGAAACCCAACGAACAACCCCCGGCCGGCGCCCCTGGCATGGTAGACATGCAGCAGTGCCTGTAGAACTCTACCTCCGCCTCAATAGGTGCCTACCGGCCGCGACCGAACCACGCTCCACCACGCAGAGCAATTTTACTCTCACTCTAACCGAGTTTTGGCCTTGCCAAAACCTGACTCTAACTCAAATGTGGTACAATCATCCTCATGGGCAAGGCGACAATTACCCTGAGCGGAGGTAAGTGATGACCCAAGCGGTTACAATTAAACTATCCGACAAGCTTTATTCACAACTTAAGCGGACGGCCGAACTTTCACGCCAGCCTCTTGAAGCCATTGTCGAGCAAAGCCTGACCCACAGCCTGCCCCCATTGCTAGAAGACATTCCGGCCGAATACCAGGCGGACGTTTATCCGCTGTTGCAAATGGACCAGGTCGAATTGCAGGAGGAAGCCAGGCGAGTTTTTCCAGCCGAACAATGGGCCGAATATGAAGCGTTGCTGGAAAAGAAAAAGGTCGAAGCTTTGACGGCCGGAGAACAGGCCCGACTGGGTGCCCTTAAGCGCCAGGCTGCCGTGCTCACGTTCCGCAAAGGCTATGCGGCCGTGCTGCTCAAGAGACGAGGCTATCACGTTCCGACCCTTGATGAACTGCCCCTAGCCCGGTGAGCCAATCGCTTCGGAAGCTGCGGGCGAGGATTGCCACCCAGGCCCGTCACCGTTGTGGTTACTGCCAGACCCAGGAAGTAGTCAGCGGCATTCCGCTGACATTGGAACACATTATTCCCAAAGCCGCTGGCGGCTCAGATGAAGAATGGAACCTGTGGCTTTCCTGCCGCCTGTGCAACGAGGAGAAAGGGGTGTTAACTGAAGCGGTTGACCCGGAAAGCGGGGAGACAGTTGCTCTCTTTAATCCGCGCACCCAGGAGTGGAAGGAACACTTCGCCTGGAGTGAGGATGGCACGTACATCACCGGCCGGACAGCCTGCGGCCGGGCTACGATTGTAGCCCTCTCGCTAAACAGTGAGTTGAGGGTGCGATCTCGCGCTATCTGGGTAGAGGCGGGCTATCACCCCCCTGAATAAAGTCATGTGGAAGCGTTGGCGGAAGCGGCCCGGCGGCGTTTAGCCGAAACGGCCGTGACAACCAGCATTGAGTTAACAGGAACGATTCACGAGGGGCGTATTATTTTCGATCCCCCGGCCG
>JAKEFB010000207.1 GCA_022616275.1 Chloroflexota bacterium | reverse complement strand
TGAAGCACAGTGGCTCTGGCTGTACAAACCGGTTGAGATACAGCCAGGGCTATTATGATACCACGCTTCATGACACCTGAGCAGCTTTTGCTATACTAAGCTATCGGTGTAAGTGTTGATGGATATACGAGATGAGAACGATGCTCCGAAAAGTATTTCTTGCCCTGTTGACTATTAGCCTGAGTATTGGGGCATTCTTTGCCGTTCGCCAGTGGCAATTGGTCCGCACTCCCCCTGACCGGGTGGCCCTGGACTATGCCCGCGCCGTCTATGCCCGCGACTACGCCGCCGCCTGGGAATATGTCTCCGCTGAAGACCGGCAAGTGAAATCCCGCCAAGCTTACCTGGCCGAGAACACCTCCTTTACCGGCCTGAAGCAGGAGCTGGCCCACACCCTGGCCAGTTGGATTCAGTTCACGGAAACCCAAATCCAGGTTGAAGACGGCCGGGCCACCGTCACCACGCGCGTTAAAGTCCCCAACGGTAACCAACAAGAAGTATCCGAAATTCTGCGGGCGGCCGGAGAGGAGGGCGAGCCAACGGCCGCCGGCCGGCCGGCCCTCTTGGACCGCCTGGAGGCCATGTATGCCGCCGGGCAAATTGAGATCCTGGAGGGTGAGCAAACGTTTGAACTGGTCCGCGAACGGAATGGCTGGCGGGTGGTGATGGACTGGACCAACGCCGTGGTCGTGACGCTGACGGCCGAGGTCAGCCCCGATTTGCCCTGGGAATTTTACCCGCTGCAAGAGGAAATCCGCGCCCTCCCCGGCGAGACGTTGACGGCCGTCTACCGGGCGACCAATCGCTCCAACGAGACCATCACCGGCAAGGCCAAGCACCTCTTTTTGCCGGAAGAACACAAGGAATATTTTACCCTCATTCAATGCTTTTGCTTCATCCAGCAGACGCTGGCCCCCGGCGAGTCGGTTGACCTGACGCTGCTCTTCTACGTTGACGAGGCGATACCGGCCGGCGTGCGCCAGGTGGAAAACAAATACGTGTTTTACTCGCTGGGGTCGTTCCCGCAGGAGTGAGTCGTATTGGCAAGCTCAGACGCTTGTACTACAATTAAGTAGTAATTTCGAGGAGAAGATAAATGCCGGCAAGACGCTATAGTCGCCTGACAGGCCGCTCTGGCAAAGGGGTTGAAAAAATACTGGGGGAGCTAGAATTGGCTGTCATGGGTGTGGCCTGGGAACACGAGAGTGTCACTGTCCGCGATGTACTCAACGTATTATCAGGAATACGGCCGCTGGCCTATACCACTGTCATGACGATTATGGGCCGGCTGGCCGAGAAAGGGTTGTTAGTCGCCGACAAACAGGGCAAAACCTACCGGTACCGCGCGGCATTAACCAGGGAAGCCCTTGAAGCGCAGGCCGTCGGCCGGGTAGTCGAATCACTGCTGGCAGATTTTGGCGGCGAGATAGCCGTCAACCAATTTGTAGAAAAATTGTCTACTGTTAACCCGGAGCAACTAGAGCGGCTGGCAGAACTGGCCCGGCTGGCGCAGGAAGGTCAAGATGAAACGTGAACGAAGCCAACGGCTGCTGCTGTCCCTGTTTGGTTTGGCCGCCTTGTGTATGGTCATGGCCACTGCTCACCGGCTGATAAGGCACGACCTCATGCCCATGTGGACAGTCTGTTGTGACGCGTTGGACCTGCTTCCGGCAAAGGTAGTTCTCTTTTGGAGGCCGGCCATCGTCCGCAGCCTAACGGCCGCTACCCTGGTGGCCGGCCTGGCCGTCCTGGCGCAGCGGGCATGGCGCACCTCTCGTTTTGTGGCCACGTTAAAGCCGGCCATCACCTCCTACCGCCCGGCAAAGTTAACTCACCTGTGCGCTGAATTGGGATTGCCGGCGCCGATCGTTGTCCTGGCCATTCCGGCTCCCCTGGCTTTTTGTTATGGCCTGTTCAGGCCCCGCATTTGCCTGAGCACCGGCCTGGTAGAGGCGCTCACCGATAAGGAACTCAAAGCTGTCCTCTTGCACGAAGAGTATCATCGCCGCCACTACGACCCGCTTCGGACCTTCCTGGCCGATGTGCTGGCGGTGATGTTTTTCTTCCTGCCGGCGGTGGCCGAATGGCGGGATTTCTTTCTGGCTTCGACCGAATTGGCGGCTGACCGCTATGCTACCCATCTGGCCGGTCGCTCTTTCCTGGCCGGGGCCTTACACAAACTTTTGGCCCAGCCCCGGGTTGTGTCCTTGCCGGCCGGTATTGGCGGCATTACCAACCTGAGTGCGACCGATGCTCGCCTGGCGCAACTGCTCGACGACACGCCTCTCACCTGGCAATTCTCAACACGCGGCCTTATCACCAGCAGCCTGGTGTTAATGTTGCTATGTCTTGCCTGGTAATTGTCCCTTTCTGAGCGTTCACTAAATCATTCACCACGCCCTTCCCGGTTCTTTTGACGCCAGTAAAATATATACTACAATTATGTAGTAAAGATGAAAGCAAGGATTGCCTTAGCCTTTTTGGCTGCCTTTTTGACGACGGCTTGCTCCAACGGGGAAGCGCCAGACTCTGGGAGCCCTATGGGGCCACAGATGGGCATGGACCCGGGCATGATGCAGCGGCACATGGCCGCTATTCCGCCGGAATACGCCAGTTTAACCAATCCTGTTCCGGCCGATGCTGATTCGTTGGAGCGCGGCCAGGACATTTACCAGGCCAACTGCGCCACCTGCCACGGCGACGAGGGCTGGGGAGATGGGCCGGCGGCCGCCAACCTGGACCCATCGCCGGCGCCGCTGGCCCACACCGCGCCCATGCTGTCTGATGCTTACCTGTTTTATCGCCTCAGCGAAGGTGGCCAGTTCCCCCCTTTCAACTCGGCCATGCCGGCCTGGGAGGAGAGGTTAGATGAACAGGCACGGTGGGACGTTATCAATTACATCCGATCACTGGGGCAAAACGGGATGATGCCGGGTGACACGGGAAATGGAGATAGTAGCATGATGGACTCGATGATGGCCCCCTGGTGGATATTGGGCTGGCTCCTGGTGATCGTGCTCGTTGTCGCTCTCGTGTTAGCGGCCGTTTGGGCTGTCGGCCGCTCCAGGACAACGAACCAGACTCCTGGGACACCGCTCACGATCCTGAAGCGCCGCTACGCCCAGGGAGAAATTGACACGGCGCAATTTGAAGATATGAAGCGGCGGCTTACCAAAGATGAAGACGATTGACTTTGATTCTGGCTAGCAACACCGCAATGAGGTAGTAGATAGATGCCCATGAAAGCTGATCCACCTGCAGCGTACTTTGGCGACAATGCCCGGCAAATTTTGGACGTGCTGGCGGGGCTTGCCCAGGAGCGAGGAATATGATCGATCTAGACCCGGGTAGAAAGAGTCGCCGGGGCTTTGGAACTTTTATGATTGGCGGCCTGGTCGTGGGACTTGTTGCCGGCGTTCTCCTCTTTGTTTACCGGCCGCGACCTTCATCGCCGTTAGATGTCCAGGGAGCGGTAACTGTTGAGTCGTTTACCTTTAACCTGGCTACGCCTTTCCTGGATCCGGCGACGCCTGTTGTCATTCGGCCGGCCGAGGCTAATTCTGGCGAGCGCGGGGCGGTCGCCGGCCGGCCGGTCCCAAATTTTACCCTCACAACGCTCGACGGCGAGGAAGTTTCGCTGGCCGGCTTCAAAGGGCAGCCGGTGCTCATTAACTTCTGGGCCAGTTGGTGCCCACC
>JAKEFB010000206.1 GCA_022616275.1 Chloroflexota bacterium | reverse complement strand
CCGATGGCCGGGTGACACAGGTACAACTCCAAATCGGCGACGAGAGCGACCCCTGGCTGAACGCGGCCGGCCCCTACGCCCCCGACGCCACCGGCCAGCAGAGCTGGAGCTACTTGTGGTTCCCACCGCCTGAAGCCTACGCGACCCTCGGCATGCGGGCGCGGGGTGTTGACCTGGCGGGCAACATCTATACGACGACGTGGCAAAGCGTCACCGTGGACGCCGTCGCGCCGGCCATCAGCGTCACTCACACCTTGACGGAAGTAGCCCTGGCCGACTACCTGCCGGGCGGCAGCGGCGGGCCGATCATCACTGGTACCCTCAGTGATGCCAGCAACGCCGCCATGGTCACGGTTGAACTGAACGCCCCTGACGGAACATCGGTGATCGAACCGGCCGTCGTTAGCGGAGCGGCTTGGACCTACACGCCGATACTGTCACTGGCCGGCGACTATAGCCTGCGCCTGACCGCCGCTGACCCGGCCGGCAACACGACCACCATCGGCTTGTACTACTTCGTTGCCGTGGCCCAGCCCCTGGCCGGTCTGACGGCCGCCAACAATAGTCCTACCGCCCTGGGCGCGCCGACCACCTTCACGGCCACCCTTAGCGCGGGCACGGGCATTCAATACGACTGGGCCTTCGGTGATGGCCAGAACCAGACGCTCTTCACCAACGATCTGATTTACGTCACCAGTCACACCTATGCCGCCCCTGGTATTTATACCGCTACCGTCATCGCCAGCAGCGCAATCAACACCCTGACGGCGACGACGACCGTCATCGTTGAGGAAGCCATTGGCGTCCCCATTGTGCAGGAGGGTTTTGAAACTGCCTTCCCACCGGCGGGCTGGAGCCTGTTTACCCCAGCCGGAAGAGCCTGGCAGCAGACGGCCGCTCAGGCCCACAGCGGCTCGTTTAGCACCTTCCACGACAGTGCCCCCGGGGCGCAAGACGCCTGGTTGGTCACACCTCTCTTCTCACCGTCAGCCGAATCCGAACTCGTCTTCTGGCAGTTGCGGGTGGAGCCCGGGGCATACGTCAATCATAGTTTGTGGATTTCCCTGGGCAGCCCCGATCCAGACGCTGGCGATTATGTGCTGTTGCGAGAATTAGGGCCGGCGACCAATAGTGGCTGGGAACGGGTGAGTCTGGCCCTGGGAGCGTACGCCGGCCAGCCCCTTTACCTGGCGTTCCGTTATCAAGGCGATAGCGCCGACCAGTGGTACGTGGACGATGTAGCCGTGACGACCGGCATCGTCATCGCCAGCAGCAGCCCGACGCCACTAGGCAGCGCCACCACGCTAACGGCCACCGCCACGACGGGCACAAATGTCAGCTACACCTGGGATTTAGGCGATGGCACGGTCGCCACCGGCCCAGTCGTCTCCCACGTCTATCCGGCCGTGGGCGTCTATACAGCCACCGTGACGGCCGCCAACCAGGTCAGTGTCCACTCGGCCTCAGTCGCCGTCACCGTGCCAGGGCCAGACCTGGTTCTGGCAGCCAGTGGCTTGCCTGATCCGGTTCTCGCGGGCGGTATACTCACCTACACCCTCGGCTTGAGCAACACAGGCATTACCGCCGCCAGCAGCGTGGTGTTGACGGCGACCCTGCCGGCCGGCGTGTTTTATAGCGGCAGTTCGTCAGACGCATGCAGCCCCGGCAGCAGCCAGGTCGTCTGTTACCTCGAAAGCCTGGCGGCCGGGCAAAGCACCGGCTTGGAGATTCAGGTCAGCGTAGGGGCGGCCATCTCCGGACCTATCACCACCACTTTCACCGTCGCTGCCGCTGAGCCGGACGCAGTCCCGGTCAACAACACCCTTCAAGTAACAACCCTGGTCGAAGCGGCTATCAGCGGGTTAATGGTCACCAACGACAGCCCTACTATCCTGGGCCAGACCACCACCTTGACGGCAACGGTGCTGACCGGGACGAATACAGTTTTCACCTGGGACTTTGGCGACGGCAGCGTCATAACGGCCTTCGTAACGGGCAATAGTAGCGCCAGCCTCGCCACAGGGGCAGTGGCGGTTGATACCCCCCAGACCTCGGTTGTCACTCACACCTACGCCGTCCCCGGCGTCTATACGGCGACGGTGACCGCCTATAACAGCGTCAGCGTCTTCACCGGCACGACGGTGGTCTATGTAGACGAAGCCATTTTGGGGCTGACCCTCGTCAGCAACAGCCCGAGTCAGCTCTACCAGACGACCACGTTTACGGCCAGTGTGGGCGCGGGTAGCAACATCATCTATACCTGGGACTTCGGCGATGGTTACCTGATCACCGGTGGCCCGGTGGTCACGCACACCTACGCCGCCAGCGGCTTCTACACTGTCACTGTCACGGCCGCCAATTCAGTTAGCGTGGCCATGACCTATACAGTGGTCCAGGTAATACAGAAGTGGGTTATCTATCTGCCTATCATTTACCAGGTACAGGAGGAATTATCTCCAACCCATCTGGGAGTAAACAGGATGAGAGTAATCTCAGCCACCATCAAAATGAAAGAGGCCAGCGCCAAAACTATGGCGCTGGCCCGTGGGGCATATCTTTGGGCTCAGTGGCTCCGACAAGAAGGAGCCTTCCTCCTCCCACCGGCAGGCTCAAGCCGTTCTGAAGTACCTGGACCAGGGGCGGCAAACCTTATCACGGGCCGAATGGCGCGAGGCCCTGGCCGGCTTTGACCTCCTCCATGAGGCTTTAGCCGACACACCGCATGGGTATGAACGATTTGCTGCGCTCTACGAAACGCAAATCGAGCTACCACTGGCGGATCGTTACATTGCCGATTTATTGGCCTCGAACAATGTGGCTGTCGAAGGAATCAGGTTGGGGGCGCAGTATGCACGGCTCATTGCCGCGTTGTGGCAGGAGGCCGGCTGGCGACAGCGTCTAGGGGCAGAGTCTCGCCTTTTGCTGGCTTATTGGCTTTTTGGTGGGAATCGTTCGCCGCCGGCTATACGTTTGAAGCAACGATCTTTCGAGATTTGCAGGCGGCAGAGGTTGACTTTAACCTCATGACATTCGTTCTCGGGAAGGTCGCCGCTCGGCCTACGACCTGGAGGTATTGGGCTTGCAGGGTGACATCAAGAATTCACTCTACTTTCTCCAATCCGGCCGTCGGTTGGGCGTACGCCATGATTTTTACATCAGCCGCTTTCGCGACCAGGAAGCAGATCGTGTTATCATTGTTCTGATGCAACCGGCTGCCTGGGAACAAATCAACGGCGAAGCCGAACCAACAACGTGGGCGACCGTAAAAGTGAATATGCCGCCCGTGGCTTCGGTGAGCCACCAGGGGCGGAAGGTTATTTTGGTTGAGTATGAGACGTGGAAAGTGCGGGTACGCCGCCGGCAGCAACGTGAAAAGGAGTGAGAGCTGTGAGTAAGCAATCCTTGTTGGGCATGAGTGACGCCGAGTTTGAGGCCCTGATTGAGCGGTATATTGAGCGGCAATCGGCCGGCCCGGCCGAACTGGATGCCGACCTCTTTTTTGACTCCCTGGCCGACTTTGTTGCTGCCCCCGCGGAAACAACGATTGAATTAGTGGGCGAGTGGCATGAAGGGCAGTTGACGCTCAAACCGGAAGAGCCGCCGCCGCCGGATGTCGTGGTGCAAGATAATCGCATCGTCTCACCAGGGTTTACGTTTGTCATTCGTGTGAAAGAACCGGCAGCGGGCCACTAGCTCGCTATTAGAGGTCTCATCCGCCAGTTGTACCTCGTTGACGGCCGCTTTGTCCATCACCATCCTTCTGCTTCAGCTTCAGAACTCCATCTCGCCGCGGTCGGGATTATCCCACTCCCAGCGTAACTGAGCCCGGGCGGCCAAGAGCAGCGGCTCGATTTCGGCCAGGGTTACCAAATGCACCCCCTTGGCCGCCGCCTGGCGGATATTCTCTGCGAACGGCAAGCGGCCGAATAGCACCTGGGCGACACTCCAGCCTTCTGCCCGGACCTGGGGAATCTGCCGGCTGTCACGGACGATTTCTTCCAGCGCGGCCGGGATTAGACGATCGTTTTGCCAGAAAGCCCGCCCAACCAACAGCTTCTTTTGCTCCGGGTCGGCCGCGGCAATGGCAAATTCGGGCGCCGGGCGCTGGGCATCCCAATAAGCGCCTACCCGTTGCGGCCGGAGGTCAATCTTCTTGAGAAAAGTCGCGGCCCAGATCCACTCGCGGCACAATTCGACAAACGGCCTTCCGGCTAACGAATCTCGCACGCTGGCAACAATCGCCCGCGCAGCCTCGTCAGGGCTCTGGTCTCCCAGGTGAGGCTGCAGGTGTTGGTAGTAGAACTGGAGCGACGGTTCGGCCATGGCAAAACGCAGGCGCAGGCTATAGGTGT
>JAKEFB010000205.1 GCA_022616275.1 Chloroflexota bacterium | reverse complement strand
GGCCAGTTGGGCACCATCCAGTTGGCCACCTTCGACCTCTCGCCGGAAGTGCTGGAGGCCATCCGCGACGGCAACATGCTCTTCGCCATTGACCAACAGCAATACATCCAGGGCTATTTGCCAATCGTGTTGCTCACTCTCTACAATACTAACCTGAACACGATCGCCAACGACGTGCTGATGACCGGCCCCGGCTTCGTGACCCAGGAAACGGCCGCGGCGGTGATCGAGTTGAGCGCCGCCGGAACGCGGTAGAGTTGAGATTGGATAGATGAAAGTGGGACGCAGATTTTCCTGATGAACGCTGATTAGGTTTTATCGCGAATGACACGAATGGCCGAATGACGCGAATCTTTTTAATTATTATTCGAGCAATTCGTTTGATTCGCGCTATTCGCGTTTTATATCTGCGTCATCAGCGGTTAATCTGCGTCCTACCCTTATAGGAGGAACTATGGCTACGACAGCGCCCGCCACCGGGACGAGGGACGAACGTCTCGTCGAGACCGGCTGGCTCAAGCGTGTTCTGAGCCGCCCCGAACTGGGAGCGGCCGGGGGAGCGATCCTGGTCTGGGTTTTCTTTGCCATTGTTGCCCCGGAGGGTTTTCTCAGCCTGCGGGGGACGGCCAGTTACCTGGAGGTTTCTTCCCACTTAGGTATTCTGGCCATCGCCGTCGCTCTGCTGATGATCGGCGGCGAGTTTGATCTCTCTATCGGCTCAATGCTGGGTTTTGCCGGGGCGGTGATGGCCATCCTCAGCACGGAGGCAGGCTTCCCTTTGTACTTGAGCGCGCTGGTAGCGCTGGCCGCGGCGCTGGCCGTCGGCTTTATCAACGGTTATATGGTCATCCGCACCAAGCTACCGTCCTTCATTATTACCCTGGCCAGCCTGTTTATCATCCGCGGCCTGACGATTGGCATAACCCGCCTGATCACCAGCCGGACACAAATTGGTAGCCTGGACGATGCGCCCGGCTACGCGGTCCTCGACTTCATTTTTGGCGCAGACATCACCATTGCCGGCGTGGGCTTCCCCATCTCCATCCTCTGGTGGCTGGCCTTTGCCGCCCTGGCCACGTGGGTGCTGCTGCGGATGCCGGTGGGTAACTGGATCTTTGGCGCCGGCGGGGCGGCCGAGGCGGCGCGCAACATTGGCGTGCCGGTCAACCGGCTGAAGATTGGCCTGTTCATGGTGACGGCTTTTGCCGCCTGGCTGGTGGCGATGATCCAGATTGCCGTGGTTAAGTCGGCCGACACCTTGCGCGGCGAAGGGCAAGAGTTCATTGCCATTATTGCCGTGGTTATCGGCGGCACGCTGCTGACCGGCGGTTATGGCTCGGCCGTGGGCGCGGTCCTGGGGGCGCTGATCTTTGGCATGGTCCGGCAGGGTATTGTCTTTGCCGGGGTTGACGCCGACTGGTTCCTGGTTTTCATGGGCGCCATGTTAATTATCGCCGTCCTGGTGAATAACTTTATTCGCCGGCAAGTGGAGGAGGCCAGGAAATGATCCGCAACGACATCCCGATGATTGACGTGCGCAACATCTCTAAATATTTCGGCAACGTCGTTGCCTTGAACGGCGTTTCTATGAACGTCTACGCCGGTGAGGTCATGTGTCTCCTGGGCGATAATGGAGCCGGCAAGTCTACCTTGATCAAGACGCTGTCCGGCGTCCATAAGCCCAGCGCCGGCGAATATTACGTCGAAGGGGAATTGGTGGAGTTTAACTCACCCCGTTCCGCCCTGGAACGCGGCATTGCCACGGTCTACCAGGACCTGGCCATGATTCCTCTCATGAGCATTTCGCGTAATTTCTTTCTTGGCTCAGAACCGGGGAAAGGCTGGGGGCCGTTCAAGCGGTTTGACGTGCAATTTGCGACCAAGGTAGCGCAGGAAGAGTTGAAGAAGATGGGCATTGACATCCGCGACCCGTCCCAGCCGGTGGGGACGCTATCGGGCGGCGAGCGCCAATCGGTGGCTATTGCCCGCGCCGTTTACTTTGGGGCCAAGGTGTTGATCCTGGACGAGCCGACGGCCGCTCTGGGGGTCAAACAGGCGGGCGTCGTCTTGCGCTACATCGCTCAGGCCCGGGCCAGGGGCATCGCCGTCGTCTTTATTACCCATAACCCCCACCACGCCTATGCCGTCGGCGACCGGTTTACGATCCTCAAGCGCGGCCAGAGCTTTGGCACGTTTACGAAGGACGAATTGAGCCGTGAAGAAATGGTCCGCATGATGTCCGGGGCCGACGAGTTGGACGCGCTGGCCCACGAGCTGCGCGAATTTGAGCGTTCCGAGCAACTGCCGGCCGAAAGCAAATTAGCTGAGATTGAAGAGGCCTTGAGCGAAGGTTAAGCGCGAACAAAGAAGTTCGGGTGGATGGTTAAAGGGCGAGGCAAAACCGGAGTTCGGCAGCCGAACTCTTTTTGCTCTACAAAATCGCCCTACAAAGTGGAGAGGCGTGTATGTCAGAATTAACCGCCTGGCAAATTTACGATCTGTTGAACCGCGATAAACCGTTGTGGCTGGCCGGCTGCGATCTCAGCGGCGCTTACCTGAAAGGGGCCGACCTGCGGGGGGCCGACTTGCGGGAAGCAAACCTGAGCCAGGCCAATTTGAGCCAGGCCAACCTGGAAGGAGCGAACCTGGAAGGAGCTAATCTGGAAGGGGCCAACCTGGAAGGGGCCAGCGTGGGCAAGGTCAACCTGCACCGGGCGTCGTTGGTCAACGCCAGCCTGGCCAGGGCCAACCTGCGGGAAAGTGTCTTGAACGAAGCCAATTTGACCGGGACTTACCTATACGAAGCGAACCTGCGGGACGCCCACCTGACCAGGGCCAATTTGACCGGGGCGAACTTGAGCGAGGCTTCCCTGCTGCGGGCGGTGATGAAGGAGGCGGTCCTGCACAACGCAGACTTTAGCGGGGCCAATCTGCGGGGGGCAACGCTCTTTGCAGCCGGGCTGGAAGGCGCCACTTTCACCAACGCCCATTTGCGCGGCGCGATGAAGCCGAATGGAGATATTTACGAGTAACTTAGGGGAACACAGAGAACACGGAGAAGGGCAATCAAGGATTGCACAGAGATCGGCAATCAAGGATTGCTTGGAGAGGACACAAAGTCTTCTCCAAGTGTACCGTGTTTTCTCCGCGAACTTCTACGTCCTGAGCAGTTACTTGTATTAGGTAGGTAATGCGATGAATGACAACGGAAAATTACTGAATTATATAAACGGCGAGTGGCGGCGCTCGGCCGCCAGCGAATACCTGGACGTAGTCAATCCGGCCACGAGCGAGGTTCTGGGGCAGGTGCCGCTGTCTTCGGGGGCGGAAGTGGCCGAAGCGGCCGAGGCGGCAGCCAGGGCCTTCGTCTCCTGGCGGCGTACACCGGCCCCGGAGCGCATCCAGTACCTCTTCAAACTGAAGAACCTGCTGGAGGAGCACTTTGAGGAACTCTCCCGGACCATCACGATGGAGTGCGGCAAAACGCTGGCCGAGTCGCGCGGCGAAATGCGCCGGGCCATTGAAAACGTCGAGGTGGCCTGCGGCATCCCTATGCTGATGCAGGGGGACGTGCTGGAGGACGTGGCCTCGGGCATTGACGAATTCATGATTCGCCAGCCGGTGGGCGTCTGCGCCGCCATCTGCCCCTTTAACTTCCCCGGCATGATTCCTTTCTGGTTCCTGCCCTACGCCCTGGCCTGCGGCAACACCTACATCGTCAAGCCGTCGGAGAAAGTGCCGCTGACGATGCAAAAGGTCTTCCACCTGTTGGAACAAACGGGCCTGCCCAAGGGGGTCGTCAACCTGGTCCATGGGGCCAAAGAAGCGGTGGACATGATCCTGGACCACCCGACGATCCGGGCTATTAGCTTTGTCGGCTCGACGCCGGTGGCCAAGTACATCTACAGCCGGGGGGCGGCGGCCGGCAAGCGGGTCCAGTCCCAGGGTGGGGCCAAAAACCCGATTGTCGTCTTGCCGGACGCGGACATGGAGATGACGACGCGCATCACGGCCGATTCCGCCTTTGGTTGCGCCGGCCAGCGCTGCCTGGCGGCCTCGGTGGCGGTGACGGTCGGCGAGGCGCGCCATACGTTCACCGAGGCTATGGCCGCCGCCGCGGCCGGCCGGGTGGTCGGTTATGGCCTGGACGAACAGGTACAGATGGGGCCGGTCATCAGCAAGCCCAGCCAGCAACGGATTGAGGGACTGATCCAGCAAGGGGTCGAGGAAGGGGCGACGCTGCTGGTAGACGGCCGCCGTCCGGCCATTTCCGGCTATGAAAACGGCAACTTTGTCCGGCCGACCATTCTGCGGAACGTCAACCCGGCCGGCGAAATCGCTAAAACGGAGATTTTTGGCCCGGTGCTCAGCCTGATCCACCTGGACAGTATTGACGAGGCAATCCAATTCGTCAACAGCGGGCAGTACGGCAACATGGCCTGCCTGTTTACCAACAGCGGCGCGGCCGCCCGCCAGTTCCGCTATGAGGCCGAGGCCGGCAACATCGGCATCAACATCGGCGTGGCGGCGCCAATGGCCTTCTTCCCGTTTAGCGGCTGGAAGGACAGCTTCTTCGGCACGTTGCATGGCCAGAGCAAGCACGCCGTCGAGTTCTTCACCCAGACGAAGGTGATCGTGGAACGCTGGCCGAAGCAGTGGTCGAGACAGTTTTAGACGACGGACGACGGACGATAGACGACGGACGCGCGTCCAGAGCAAAGCCTGGACCAGCGACGGACGATGGACGATAGAGGTCAGTGTTGAAAATGATCCACGTGGCTAATGCTCCCTGCTCGTGGGGGGTGCTGGAATTTGACCTGGAGGGGAAGGCGGCCGGCTACGCTCAGGTGCTGGACGAGATGCAGGCCACCGGTTACGCCGGGACCGAACTGGGCGATTGGGGGTTTATGCCGACCGCCCCCCAGCGCTTAAAGGAGGAATTGGCGGCCCGCAACCTGGCATTGATGGGGGCGTTTGTCCCGGTCGCCCTGGCCGACCCGGCGGCGCACGAACGAGGCGTGGCTGTGGCGGTCAGGACGGCCGAACTGCTGGCCGCGGTGGCCGGCCCCAGCCCGTTTATCGTCCTGGCCGACGACAACGGCCAGGTCCCGGCGCGCACCCAAAACGCCGGCCGGGTCGGACCGGAGCTGGGCTTGAGCGAGGCGCAGTGGGCGGTCTTTGCCGGCGGCGCAGAAAGGGTCGCCGGCGCGGTCAGAGAGGCGACAGGGCTGCGGACCGTCTTCCACCACCACTGCGCCGGCTACGTGGAGACGCCGGCCGAAGTGGACCGCTTTCTGAGCCTGACGGACCCGGAACTGGTGGGCCTTTGTTTTGACACCGGGCATTACCGTTTTGGCGGGGGCGACCCGGTGGCCGGGTTGGAGCGCCACGCCGGCCGGGTCTGGCACGTCCACTTCAAAGATTGCCAGCCAGAGGTGGCCGCCCGCTCTCGCGCCGAGGGCTGGGACTATTTTGAATCGGTCCAGCAAAGCATTTTTTGCGAGTTAGGCCAGGGCGACGTGGATTTTCCGGCCGTTGTCCGGCTTTTGGCCGGCGCCGGCTATGACGGCTGGATTGTCGTCGAACAAGACGTCCTGCCGGGCATGGGCACGCCGAAAGAGAGCGCCCAACGGAACAGGGATTATTTGCGGGGGATTGGATTGTAGGACGGACGACGGACGACGGACGACAGACGACACTATCGTCCATCGGCTGTCACTTCGGAAGCCTCAGTGCAGGCTGTCCGTCGTCTGATAACATAAACTTCTTATTGGACAGGTCTTACCTATGCCTACAAAACAACGAATCAGAATTGGGGTGATTGGCGCGGGGCGGATCGGGAAGATTCACGCGGAGAGTATTGCCAGGCGGATTCCAGAAGCGGAATTGGCGGCGATTGCCGATGTTTATCTATCGGCGGCGCAGGCTACGGCCGATTCTTTTCCGGCGCCGTTGGTCACGGCCGATTATCGAGAGGTGCTGAAAGAGCCCGCTATAGACGCCCTGGCTATCTGTTCGGCCACTGACACTCACGCCCAGATAATCGTGGAGGCGGCCGCGGCCGGAAAGCACATCTTCTGCGAAAAGCCGATTGACCACAGCCTGGCTAAAATTGACGCGGCCCTCCAGGCCGTGGCCCAGGCCGGCGTCAAGTTCCAGGTCGGCTTTAACCGCCGCTTTGACGCCAACTTTCGTAAGGTCAGGGAAATAGTGGCCGGCGGGAAGATCGGCCGGCCGCACCTTCTGCGCATCACCAGCCGTGACCCGGCCCCACCGCCGATTGAGTACGTCAAGGTCTCCGGCGGCCTTTTCCTGGACATGACCATCCACGACTTTGACATGGCCCGCTACCTGGTTGGCAGCGAAGTCGAGGAAGTGTACGCCACGGCCGGGGTGCTGGTGGACCCGGCCATCGGCGAAGCGGGCGACGTGGACACGGCCCTGGTCACGCTGAAATTTGCCAATGGGGTCCTGGGGACGATTGACAACAGCCGCCAGGCGGTCTATGGCTACGACCAGCGGGTCGAACTGCTTGGCTCAACCGGTATGGTCACCGTGACCAACAATACGCCAGATGGGCACATCTACAGCAACGTCGAGGGGGTCCACTCGGCCCGGCCGCTGTACTTCTTCTTGGAGCGGTACATGGAGTCCTACGTAGCCGAGATGAAGGCCTTTGTCGCCTGCCTGGTCAACGACACGCCGCCGCCGGTGACGGGGGAAGACGGCCGGATTCCGGTGGTCATGGCCCTGGCGGCGCAGAAGTCTTATCTAGAAAACCGGCCGGTGCGTTTGAGTGAGGTTACAGGTAACAGGTGACAGGGGCAGGGCCTTCTCTTCACTCAGGCGGGGTTTTCCTCTGCTCCTCCATTTCTGCTACCATCTGATCAAGCCGCCGGAACTGCCACGACCAGCGGGCATTGTATAGAAACTGGCGCAAGTCAAAGCGGTTGTCATCCGGCGAGTAGGATTCAGCGTGGTAAGCGGGTGTCAATACGGTAGCTTTGTGACGGTTGATGGCGTAGTAGAAGAAAAAGCGCTTCACCTTTTCCGCTACTTCTCGCGGCGGCAGGTGGTTCCACTCCAGCGCCAACTTTTCAAACATGCTCAGCGGCCCACAGCGATCAATCTTACGCAGGCGGCCAAACCGGCTCAACTCCTCATACGTCATGCCCATGTCTACTTCGTCTCGTTGGGAATAGGTTTCCGTAATGGGTTCCAGTTCGGCCGTAGGCGCGGCTTCCAGCACATCCAGCAGCGCCGTATACCCCTTGTTGGCGGCCGCCCAGCGCAAAAAGCGGCGCAAATCCACCTTGCTGATACTCCCAATGGGGTTGATGTCCGCGCTGGAGTTATCATACTTGGTCATGTAGCCGCGTAACGCTTCGTCTACGTTGCCCGTGCCTAAAACGAGAAGGGAGCCACGACGGCCATGAACCCAGGGTAGCATCTGCGCAAACAAATAGGCCAACACCAGGCGCAACCGCGCCTGGATGTTTTGCAAAGCGACGTTTTCCGCCTCAGAACCACCGTGAACTTTGAACTGCGGCGTCCTGCCCGTGAATTTTGTGAAAAGTTTGGTAATGGCGGTCACGGCCGTATCAATATTAATCTCCAGATGGCTCGCCCCAATTTGCGTGGCCAGCGCCTTCGCCCGTTTGCGTGTAGCTTTGGAACTGTTCTTCGTGCCCATATAACAGGTAAACAAAATATGCCCGGCGAACTCTACCGGGTCAGTGGGCATAGTGGTATCATCCCTCATGATACGTCGCGCATCGGCAATCACCTGTTTGTTGCCCGCCTGCGCCTCTGCTGCCACCATCTGGCACATGATACCTACTTGCGTCGCCACCGACGAGCTATCCGCCCCACCAGACAGCGGCACGAAAAGGCCCGCCATGCCCGACCGCCGTAGATAGTCCCACAGCCAGCAGGCTGGACCATAGGCAATTTCCTCTTCCGGCGTGTGGTAACGCACTTCAATTGGGTGCGCTGGCGCACGGTCCGGCGCATGGGTCAGGTCAAAATCGGCCACTATACGCGGGACAGACGGCGAGGCGCTGGCCTGCACCTGGCGGCTACCAATCGCCCCCCGGTAGGAGCGCACATCTTCCAGGTCAACGGTGGCCGTTACCACCTCCACATCCAGTAGCGAAAACTGTGAGCCCTGGGCCACGACCTGTCCATTCACAGCAATGAGGGCACAGCCGTCAAAGTAGAGCCGCCCGCCGTCACATCCCTGCTGGTTGGCATAGAGATAAATGCCCCCTCCTTTGGCGGAGGCGTTGCGGATGAGATCAATGCGCCGGTGCAACTTGCGCAGTTCGTGGTGGGAACCGGAGCCGTTGGCTACAATTTCAATACCGTCCAGTCCCAGGTAGGTATGCGGGCTGCTGGGAGCAAACAGTTCTTCACACGTTTCGGAAGCCAGCACTGTATCACGGGTGGCAATGGCCGCGTCGCCAAAAGGCACGACATCTTGCCTGGTGATGGCCCGGATCAGGCGCGGTAAGGCATGGTCTTCGATGGTGCGTGGATGTTGCCAGGGGGCAAACCAGCGCGGTTCGCGATAGTTGCCATCGTCAGCCAGGATCATCTTGGGGCGGATGAGGAGGATGCGCCGGTTGAGGGCCAGGATACGGCCGTTATACCGCACCCCCCTGTGCATCACCGGCATCCCCAGGTCACATAAAATGCCATCGGTCAGGTCGCTATTCAGGATTTCGGCCAGGCACTCCCAGGAGTGGCGAATCGTATCTCCTTCCAAGAAGGCGTCTTCGCAACCATAGCCAGAGATTTCCAGTTCCGGGCCGAGGCGGTACTTTGCGCCGGCTGCTTTCGCGATTTGAATGGATTGGGTGATGCGCTGCAAATTGCCCTCAAAATCGAGCGCCCACTGATTGAGATTACACGTAGCCAGAGTTGTCAGGTGCATGACTTTCTCCTGAAAGTGAAATAGTATAGGAGGTGGTCCCGGCTCCGGCCGGATTAGCGCCAGCGCGCCGATGGGCAGTCTCAGAAGGGCATATCCCGGCCGGTGACCGTCTGATACCATTCGTTGAGCCAATCCATAGCTTCCTGGAAGCGTGCCGCTGGGAGCAACTTGTAGCTGGTGATTTCAAACCTGCGGTAAAGCTCCCCGTAGACGCCCTGGTATTCATTTCGCCTGGTCTGGTTGCCCAGCTCGTGGGCAACCGCCTTCACCGCCTGGCTTATCTGCATAGCCTGGCTCTGGCTGACGGCCCGGGTCGGTGGATTGACTTGGGCCTCGATAGTCTCTAGCCGTTGTTCGTGTTCATCAAGCCGACCGGTTAAGTGGGCCTCCATGAGGATTTGGTTCCTGGCCAGCTTGACCATGGCCTGAAGCATCTGGTAAGCCTGCACCGCCTCATTGTCGGCCTGCTGCAGGAGCTGGTCCAGATCCTGATCAGCCGTTAGCCGGCCTTCCTGGAAGGCTTCCCAAAGCACCTTTGCCGCCTCCTCCTGGTACTTCACCAGGCGTTCTTGTAGCTCGGCTTTGACGGCTGCTGCTCTCAGGCCAGATAGCCAAAGGGGTATCAGGTCCACTCTTAACACGCCGGCCGGTTGAAGCCCACCGGGGGATGTCAATTTGACATCCCCTTTATACCCCTTGGCTAGAACAGAATGCCGCTTTAGTCGCCTGGCTTGGCTGGCCCTGTCAAGGCCCAGGGCGTCACACAGGTGACGAAAGGATACGTAGATATGCCCATCGGCCGCCTTGACTGCCACCAGGGTATCACCGTAGAACGTTACTTCCCGCTGGTCAATGACCGCAAGCTCTTTCTCTTCTGGCATGTCTAACCCTCCTCAATTTCGTAAAATCGCCTCTCGTGTACGCTGAGTGTAGGGCACATGCCCGGTTATTGGGCGTACGCCCAGCGGCGGCAGTGGGCCAGGCTGGCGGCCAGGAGGGCGATGATCTGCTCATCCGGCCGGCCGGCGTCGAGGGCGTCGGGGTGTAACTCCAGGGTGACGGCGCCCTGGTAGTTATCGGTCGCCAGGCAGGCCAGCAGTTGGTCCAGTTGCAGGTCGCCGCACTCCGGCCGGCGGTGCTCCCGGCCGTCGTAGTTGCTCAGGTGAACGTGGGCCACCCGGCTATCCAGGCGCGGGTAGACCTCGACTGGTTCCAACCCCCAGGTGCCCAGGTGAGTGGTGTCCATGGTCAGGTGGGGAAAGCGGACGATTTCGGCCGGTGTGTTCCAGCGGCAATAGTTCCAGCGCCGGCCGAAGCGGCGATAGGCGGGCATATTCTCAATACATAGCTTGACATCTATGCCGGCCTGGAAGGCGGCGTACTCCCTCTCCAGCCAGCGCTGGTAATCCCGTTCCAGGCTTAAGGGCAGGGGAACGGGGAAGAAACGGCCGGGGGCCTGGACCCAGAGCAGGCTGAAACGGGCCGGCAGGTGGTGGACGACGACGGCCGCCCCCACCGCCTCGGCCAGACTGACCGATTCCCGGATGCGGCCGGGCTGGTCTTGTGGCCAGCCGGGCACGTAGGCTGAAAAGGGGCTGTGGACTGCTCCAACCGGCAGGCTGTGCTGGTCAATGAGCCGCCGCACGACCTCAGCCTGGCGGGTCTCCCAGCGCTGGTCTACCATCAGCTCAAGGCCGTCAAAGCCGGCCGCGGCGGCCAGGGCAAAGCAGCGTTCCACGCTGTAAGACCAGAGAGAGCCGGTGGAGAAGAGAAAGTTCATTGACGACAGACGACAGACGACGGACGATGGACGACAAGAGCCTATCGAAACTCAATAGTATATTTGGCGACCAGGGCGTCGGGCCGGTTGTGTTCGATCCAGGCCACCGCTTTCTCCAGCAGGCTGTGCAGGTGGGCAGCGTCCGTCCCCACAGTGGCCAGGCTGATGACGGCCGTCTGCCAGACATCCTGGCCGTCCACCTCGGCCACGGCCACGTTAAACTGCTGCGGCAGGCGGGCCAGCACCGACTTGACCACCTGCCGTTTTTCTTTCAGCGAGCGAACGCCGTGTAACTGGAGGGTAATGACACAGGTTGCCACGTGCATGGCCGAAATTGTCCACGCTCAATCCCTTCCTGGCAAGTAGGAGGTGACAGTCACTTGCGGAAGTGACTGTCACCTGAAAATGTTATAACCGTATAAGATTGGCAACTTTTCGGCCGGCAAAACGTTTATAATGGTAGAGGTGGTAGCTGGAGTTTAGAGCTAGAGCGAGAGGAAGAATTAGTTGGTCAGCCCTCCAACTCTCAGTCAGGACTCTAAACTCCAGTAGTATGTCGTTAGAAAAGGACAGCACTATGCGCAAAGCAGCTTACGTCTTTTTGGTTATCTTCCTGATTGCCGCTACCCTGGGCGTTTTTAGCCTGATTACGGCCCTGCGCGGCGTGCAGGAGGGGGTCACCAACCCCATTGGCGACCTGGTGCGCGACCTGGTCATCGAGGCTACGCCCGTCATCCTGCCCAATCCCGTCGTGGTCGTCCGCGAGATTAACGATCTGGCCCGCCTGGAAACGGCGTCTTATACCTTCCAGGACGTGATCGAGATTGAGCGCAACCAGGAAATGTTGTTTGGCGCGTTTGGCGAGACCCTACTTTTCGTCGCTTATGGCGAAGTGATTGCTGGCGTGGACCTGGCCCAAATGCAGCCGGAGGATTTGCAGGTCGTCAGCCCAACGACGGTAATGATCCACCTGCCCGAGGCCGAAGTTTTCTTCTCCCGGCTGGACAACGAACAGTCCTACGTGGCCAACCGGGACATTGGCGTCTTCACCGACGCCGACCCCCAACTGGAGACCTTAGTGCGGCAGGAAGCGGAACGGCGCATCATGGAAGCGGCCCTGGAGGCAGGCATCCTGGACCGGGCTAACGAGAACGCCGAGGCCTACATGCGTGAGTTTCTGTTGAATCTGGGCTTCGAAGAGGTCATCTTCACCGATACCACCCCGCCGCCGGTGACCCCCTACGTTCAGGAAGTGCCCAAGGGCTACGCCGTGACCCCCGTGCCTACGCAGACTGCGCCGCCCCAATAAGGTGACAGGGTGACAAAGTGACAAGGTGAAGCTGTTCGCATCCTCAGATGCGAACTCCTCGTTCCTTTATGACCGCGCTAAGTATAACAACTGCAGGCGGAAGGCGAAGGGGTACTCTGATTGAAGCAACCGGTATTGGGACAACGTGTCCGGCCCGCAACTGGCCGTGCCCAGGCCGCGTTGGGCGTGGTCGAGGTTGAGAATGACCTCGGCGCGTGGCGCCAGGTCGCAGGTGTGCCTGGCCTGGAAGAGATCATCGGCGGTGAAGTGGCTGGCCGAGAACCCAATGAGGGGTTGCCCTTCAACACGCAGGCCACGGCCGCTCTCGCCTATTAACGTTAGCCAGCGCACCTCAGTCTTGTGGCCATGCTCCTGGGGCATGATGTAGGGCACGTATTCTCCGGTCACTGTGCTTTGGTAATGCCCCACCATTGCCGAGGCTTTACGGTCTGAATAGTTCTCCCACGGCCCCCGGCCGAACCACTCAAGCTGCTCCAGCCCCGGCACAAGGGCCAGGGACATGCCCACCCGTGGCAGGTCAGTGACGCCGTCGCCGATACGGATCATATTCTCGACGAGCAGTTCACCAGAAGGTAAAAGCTGGTAACGGTGGCGGTGGGTGAAGTCGTGCCACTGCCGGCGGCCGGAAGCCCGGTGCATGATTTCCACCATAGGGGGAGTGCCGCCGACGAGGTGGATGCCCTCGCAAGAGTGCCTGAGTGCGTCGAGGCCAAGCGCCAGCCAGCGGGACAACGCTTTTCTTTCTTGACCGGGCATGAGCTTGAGACCATCGTTGTCCGTCGCCGCGCGCCAGACGTTCAGCCGCGGCCCCTAGCGAATGATGTTATCCCCCGCGGCGCCGAATTCAACCAATACGCCCGACGCTTTATCAAAGACCGCCCGTACGTTACCGGCCGAGAGGGTGATTGTTTCATCTTTTTCGTCAGCCGCCACTGGCGGTTGAGCGAGTGGAGAGCTGGAACCGGCAGAGTGACGCGGCGGCCGCCCGGCCACTTCGTCTTGCCGCCGGTGATGGCGCCTTCGTAGTGCAGCGGCCGGGAGGGATCAAAGCCACGCACCCAGCCGGCGGCCGCGTCGTGGTTGGGGCCGTAGCCGCTCTCGTTACCCAGCGACCAGGCAATGACGCAGGGGTGGTTCTTGTCGCGCTCGACCATGTTGCGGACACGCTCGACAAAGGCGTGGGTGTAACGCGGGTCGCGGCACAATTCCTGAGCAAAGGCGTGTGATTCAATGTTGGCCTCGTCAATGACGTAGAGGCCGTAACGGTCGCACAGCTCCAGCCAGTGGGGGTCGTTGGGATAGTGTGACGTGCGGACGGCGTTGACGTTGAACTGCTTCATCAGGCGGGCGTCGGCTTCCATCGTTGCCCGGCTGACCGCTTTACCGGTGGTGTCGTCGTGGTCGTGGCGGTTGACGCCTTTGATCATCACCCGGCGGCCATTGATCAACAGTTGCCGGTCGCGAATTTCTACGGTGCGGAAACCGAGATGGCAGGCGGTGCTTTCGGCCGCCGTTTGTCCGGCGTGGGCGGTTTCCAGGGTGAGAACCAGCGTGTACAGGGTAGGGGTCTCAGCCGACCAGCGTTCGGGCGCGTGTACTTTTTGTTCGAGCGCGAGTTCAGCCAGCACCGTGCGCGCCGATTGGACGTCGAACGTAGCCAGCAGCGGCCGCTTGAAAACAGGTCGTTGCCGGGCGTCGTACAGTCACTGGACGACGACGGCGGCCAGCTCGTTCGGCCCACCGTGCCGCACCAGCGCCGTCACGTCGAACTCGGCCGGCGTGCGGGCGTCTTTATGGAGGCCAACCGGTCGGCCGTTCAGGTAGACGTATAGCGCGCCCTCGCAGCCACCGAAGTGCAAGACGATGCGGCGGCCGGGCCAGCCCGCCGGCAGAGTGAATGTGCGCCGGTAGATGCCGGTTGGATTCTCCTCCGGCACGTGCGGCGGCCACTGGGGGAAAGGCATGGCGACGTTGGTGTAATGCGGCCGGCCGTAGGGGTGATCTTTATCCGCCCCTTGCATCGTCCAGTTGCCGGGCACGTTGATTGGCGACCAGCCGCCAGACTTCATTTCCGTTGCGGTCGCTTCTTCGGGCCTGGCCTTGATTTTGAACTGCCACTCGCCGTTCAGGCTGAAGAACCAGGGCGATTGCTGCCGTTCCAGGGTGAGGGCCTCGCCGGCCGAAGGATAGGGGATGAGCGTGGCGCGGGCGGGCAGCCGGTTCAGGCTGGGCAACTGGGGTAGTTCCCAGGTCTTGACCCCGGCCAGGTAGAGGAGAGGCAATGAGGAGGTTTCCATTTATACTTGACAAGGTGACGGCCGCTCTCAGAGCGGGGTGACAAGGTGACAAGGTGAAGGCCGCTCTTCGAGCAGGGTGAATTCATGCGTAAAATTCACTGTGTCACTTTATGACCGTGTTAAGTTCTGGTTAAACGCGCCTGGTCCAGGCCAGGTTAATATACTTTTCGGCCCGCAACGTCTCGGCCCGGGCCTTTTCCCGTTCGCTGAGCTGGCCAGGTTCCAAGGCCAGGTTGAGCGCCTCGGCAAAGCCCTGGCGCAGGCTCCCGGCCGCTTCTTCAAAGCTGACCACCCGGGCCAGGACCAGCTCCAGCGTCGTCGCCCGGTAACCCAGGCGATTGACCATGGCCGTGCGCTGGCCAGGCAGGTCGAAGTAGAACGCCTCGGCAATGCGGGTAATGTCGCCCACCAGGGGCAGCGAGCCTTGCTGGAGCACAGCCCCGTCCCGGCGAAGCTGGACGCTGGTCATCAACCGGCGCTGGCCCAGGGTAATGGCATGTTCCTCGGCATAAGGACCGTCAAAAGCGGCCGGTCCTGGCAGTCCCCGGTCCTCGTAGTAGGGCCTGGCCCGCGCCGGCTCCAGCCCCAGCAGGTTCAGGCCGCGAACCAGCCCGGCCGACAGCTTCTCGTAACTGTCGTGTAGCTCGCCCCGCACCCGAGGATCGTCCAGGAGCGTACACAGGCTGTAGGTGAGTTCATCACCGTGCAAAATGGCCCGGCCGCCCGTCGGCCGGCGGACCACGTCCCAGCCCAGCTCCTGGCAGCGGTCCAGGTCGGCCAGGTCCCACTCCTGCTCGTAGCCCAGGGAGAGGCAGGCCGGCTGCCAGCCGTAAAAACGGAGCGTCGGTGGGCTATCGCCGGCGGCAACGGCTTCCAGGATGGCCTCGTCAACGGCCATGTGGGTTGGCCCGTCGCCCAGGCTGGTGGCCAGGAAACGCCAGGTAGCCGGCTCGTAGCTTTCCCGCTTAACTGGCCGCCTACCCAGCATAACTCCAGCCCAGGTCGGTGAGGAGCAACATGTCCGTCGTCTCGACGTCTTCCTTGAGAACGCCGGCCCCAACCACTTCCCCGACCAGGAGATCGTGGTCGCTGCCCACGTCTATCATTTGCGCCACCCGGCACTCAATGTACGCGGCCGCGCCGGCCAGAATGGGGCAGCCGGTCTCCGGCGCAGGTGTGTATTGGGCGTTAGCCATCTTGTCTGGGTTCTTGGCTCGGCCCTTGGTGAACGGCCGGATGGCTTCCTGGTCGGCCGCCCTAAAGAGGTTAACGGTAAACACGCCACCCCGTTCAATCAGGCCATGGCTGTAGCTCGTCTTTTGCAAGCCCATGACGATGAGCCTGGGCTCGAAAGAAGCCTGGATAACCCAGTTAGCCACCATCGCATTCACGTCGTCGCCGCTGCAGGACGTGATGCTATAAAAGCCATAACGCATCAACTTGAGGGCGTCTTTAATGGGATCGCTTGACATCTTCTTGCTCCTTATGGATTGTTGAGGAATGTGCCGTTTCGTCCCGCCATTATGCCTAACCTCCCGGAGGTTCGCAACCTCCGGGAGGTTTCCTATAAGCCTTGTTATAATGCGGGCCATGCGTATTCCTGCCCGGATTCCAGGGTTAAAGCTGGCCACGGTGTTGACGGCCGTCTATGCCGCCGTGTGGATCAGCCTGGAAGGAGAGTTGCGGCAGGAGGTGGCCCTGGGTGTGGCCGTCACGCTGGTAACGGCCGGCCACCTGGTCCAGAACTGGTTAGGCGGCCAGACGTTGGGCCGGGTGCAAGGGTTGTTATTGGCCTTAGCCATTGGCGGCCTGGCCGGCGGGCTGAGCGGGCTGCTCACCCTGGCTTTCATGGTTCTCAAAACCGGCCTGCACGCCCACGGCCCGGAATTTACCGGCGAGGAGATCGCCTGGGTGATTGATCAGATTCTCTGGTGGAGTGCGGCCGGCCTGCTGGCCGGCCTGGGGGTGGGGCTGCTGCTGATGGAGTTAGAGCTAGAGCAAGAGCAAGAGGAAGAAAGTAGCTAAAACTCTAGCTCTGGCTCTTGCTCTCGCTGATTCTGGCTTCCAGCGCTTCGAGGGCCTGTTCCAGCTCGGCCTGGCGCAGGCTGGTGGTTACATCGCCCCGAGTGCGTTCCAGGACGCCGCGCACCGTGTCGGTGCGCCGTCGCAGGCCGCCGGTGATGGTGTCGTTAAAGTCAAAAGTGACCAGGATGCTGTAGATGTCGTCCATTGCTTCCAATAACCGCTCCACCTCCTGGCTGTGGCCGTGGCGAATGATGTCCAGGATACGGCGGCGCAGCTCGGTGGCCGCTTCGGCCAGGCCGTTCAGCCAGGTATTTCCTTCAGCTCCCAACGCCTCGGGGGCCGGCAGTGGCTCGTCGCGCACCAGGGCGTAGAGCAATTTAGCCTCGACGTATTCCTTAATGGCGTCCTGGGTGTAGCCGGCCGAGTAAAGGTCGGGGTAATCCTTGACTACGGCCACCAGGCTGGCCACGGCCGCCCTGGCCTCCTCGATCAACCGGTTGGCGTTGTCCCACTCTTCGCGGTGAATGGCCCGGATGGTCCGGGCGCAAAGGGCGACTAGTTGCCGCGACTGTTCGTAAGCCTTGTTCCGGGCAGCATCCACTTCCTCAAAGTGGCGGCGAATATCGTCGGTAATCTCGTCTAACTGGCGCACAGTTACTCCTTCTCCGGCTCTTCGTCGGAGGGACTATTGGGGGGAAAGCGAAACAACTGGTCGGCCAGCGACTGCTGTTGGGGCAGGCGGATCTCACCAAATTGGCGCTCGTAGTTGGCCACGTTTTGGGCCAGGGCCTGTTGCAGCATCTTGGCGTGCATCGGCGACATGATCACCCGGGCCACCACGCTGCCTTTGGGCATACGCGGCAAAAACTGGGCAAAGTCGAGCACCATTTCGGCCGGCGTGTGGCTGATAAAAGCCACGTTGGAATAAACAGCTTCCAGATCCTTGGGAATTTCAATGGTGACGCGCTGCTGCTGGCCTGGGGGCTGCTGGCCCGGGGGCTGCTGGCCTTGATTTGGAACTGACATGCTATCACTCCTCTCTCATAGCAGGGCAAAACAGGCAGGTCTCACGTTGAATAAGATACACCAGTTCCAGCCATTCGCAAACCCCCCGACCCGGGGGAGAAAGACCTACGAGGTTTCCAAAACCTCGTAGGTCTACACCTCCTTTGGGGTTTGTTGCTGGGTCATGTTAAAATCCAGCCATGTCACCAGGAAAAGACCCGGCCGCCCACCATAGCCAGCAGACACCGGCGACCGGCTTCGAGATCGTCGAGCACACGGCCGATTGGGCGCTGCGCGTCTACGGGGCCAACCTGGGCGAGTTGTTTGCCAACGCTGCCCGGGGTATGGCCGCGCTGATGGTCCCCGACCTGGCCAGCGTGCCGGCCGACCACGAGCGACGCGTGACCCTGGAGGCCTTCGATGCCGAAACACTCCTGGTGGACTGGTTGAGCGAGCTGGCCTACTGGGCGGAGGACGAGCTGCTTGTTTTCCACGACGTCACCTTGGAAGCGATCTCGCCTAGCCACCTTGCGGCCGTCGTGCGCGGCGGCCGGCCGGCCGAATTCACCAAGCACATCAAAGCCGTCACCTTCCACGACTTGGCCATTGTGGAAACCAAAAGCGGCCTGACGGCGACTGTCGTATTTGACGTGTGAGGACTGAGGACGTGTTCAGGCGAAGCCTGAACCAGGGACTGAGGACTGAGTCTTCAGGTTACTCTTCTTGGAGGAGCAATGACGAGCAGTAAAGATTTCAAACGTCTAACACCTTATCTGTATGAAGCGCCGAAGAGCCACCGGCCGGACATGCGCGTACCGGCCCGTTTTTATGCCGACGCCGAGCTGCTGGAGGCCATTAAAGACGACAAGAGCCTGGACCAACTGGCCAACACGGCCACCCTGCCCGGTGTGGTCAAGTACGCCCTGGCCATGCCCGACATTCACCAGGGCTACGGCTTCCCCATCGGCGGTGTTATTGCCACCGAGTTACCTGATGGCGTCATCTCTCCCGGCGGCGTTGGCTACGATATCAACTGTGGGGTGCGTTTGCTGGGCACACACCTCTTCCAGGACGAGGTCGAGCCTTACCTGGACGACCTGGCCTCGACCTTGAACGCCAACTGCCCCAGCGGCGTCGGCCGCAGTGGGACGGTGAAGGCCGGCGCAGCGCCGGGCGGTGAACTGGACCAACTGGTGGAGGAAGGGGCGCGCTGGGCCTTGAAGAAAGGCTACGCCACGCCGGAGGACCTGGAACGGACCGAGGAGCGCGGCCGGATTGAAGGAGCCGACGCGACGAAGGTTAGCCAGCGGGCCAAGCAGCGCGGCGCGGACCAGATTGGCACGCTGGGCGCGGGCAACCATTTCATCGAGGTGGACGTGGTGGACGAGGTCTTTGACGAGGAGGCGGCCGACCGCATGGGCCTGGCCCCCGGCCGGGTGGTGGTCCAGATCCACTGCGGCTCGCGCGGCTATGGCCACCAGGTCTGCACCGACTACGTCAAACGCTTTCAGGAGGTCATCCACAAATACGGCATCCGCCTGCCCGACCGGGAGCTGGTCTGCGCGCCGCTGAGCAGCCCGGAGGGGCAGGACTACCTGGGGGCCATGAAAGCGGCGGCCAACTACGCCTTCGTCAACCGCCAGGTGCTGACCTTCCACATCCGCCGCAGCTTTGAGCAGGCCCTGGCCGGCAAAGTCCACAACCATTGGGTCTACCAGATTTACGACATCGCCCACAACATGGCCAAGGTCGAGGAGCACGAGATAGACGGCCGGAAGGTCAAAGTGTGCGTCCACCGCAAGGGGGCGACCCGCGCCTTCGGCCCCGGCTCGCCAGTGCTGCCCGACGTTTACCGGGACATTGGCCAGCCGGTGCTCGTGCCCGGCTCAATGGGCACGGCCAGTTGGGTGCTGCTGGGAACGCAGGGCTCGATGGAGCAGACTTTTGGCTCTACCTGCCACGGCGCCGGCCGGACGATGAGCCGGGCCCAGGCCAAGCGGACTGTCCGTGGCGACGAGCTGCGCGACGAGCTGGAAGCCAGCGGCATTCGTGTCCGCGCCGGCAGCATGCCCGGCCTGGCCGAAGAAGCGCCTGTGGCTTATAAAAATGTAGATAAAGTCGTCGAAATCGTGCATGGCGCTGGGATCGCCAAGAAGGTGGCCCGGATCGTGCCCATCGCCGTGATTAAAGGGTAAACGATGGACCTACCTGGAAAGGAGTATCCAGGCGGGTCCATCACTTTTCACCAGCGTGGAGGTGGTCGTGACCATAGACAAGACACGCCTGGGATGGTACTCCCTGGGCATCCTGACCGGTGTGATCGTGGCGGTGGCTTTGTTCGTGCTGGATGGTCAGGCCCGGCCGGCGCCTATTCACATCGAATCGCCCCAACCCACCGCCACTTCCCTGCCTACGGCCACCCCTGGCCCGCTGCGGGTCTATATCAGCGGTGAGGTGGCCGCTCCGGCCGTCTACCAGTTGCCGGCCGGCAGCATTATCCAGGACGCCGTCAACGCCGCCGGCGGCTTCACCACTCGGGCCGACCCGGTAGCCGTCAACCTGGCCCAACCGCTGGCCGACGGCATGCACGTCCACGTGCCGTCGGAGGGCCAGGCGGCCAGCGTCCCGGTGGTCAGCGACCCGGCGGCCAGCGTCCAACCGGCCGGCGGCCTGGTCAACATCAATACAGCCACGCTGGAGGAGTTGGACACGCTGCCGGGCGTTGGCCCCAGCACGGCCGAGAACATTATCGAGTACCGCCAGGCCAACGGCCCCTTCGCCACCCCCGACGACATCATGGACGTCCCCGGCATTGGCGAGGGTAAATTTGAAGACATCAAGGACCTGATTACGGTTGAATAAGCCTGATAGGACGCCATAGTGTGTGGCCTCGCCAACGACTTGGATGTTTCGAGATAATCTCTTGACGCTTCTGGCGGCCAATGTGGCCCGGCTGCCCTTCCGGCTGCTGGCCCGCAAGCCGTTTGCGCCGCCACAGAAGGCGCTGATCCTGAAGCCGTGCTGCATGAGCCAGGTGATGCTGGCCACGCCGCTGCTGGCGGCCCTGAGCACGGCCTATCCCCGGGCGGCCTTCGACTGGGCCGTCAGCGACTGGGCCCGGCCGGTTATTGCTACCAACCCGCGCCTGAACGCCCTGATTGATACCGGCCGGGTGCTACAAAGCGATGGGACCTGGGAGGACGTGCGCCGCCTGGTCGAGCGGCTGCGCCAGGAAGCGTACGACACCTGCTTCATCCCCGGCCGCTCCAGCCTGCTGGCCTATCTCGCCTGGCGGGCCGGCATTCCCCAGCGCGTTGGATTGGACGTTAACGGCCGGGGCTTTGCCCACACCCTGCCGGTCCGGCCGCCCAAAGGCCAGCCCCACGAGGCCGTGGTCTACCTCTCCCTGGCCAGAGCGCTGGGCATTGAGGAGCCGGCCGATGATCCTTTTGGTATGGAATTTTTTCCGCCTGACGTGGACCGGACGAGAGTGACTGAACGACTAGTGGAAGAGATTGACTGGCTGGGCAACACGCCGCTGGTGCTGCTGCACCCGGGCGGCGGCGACAATCCTGTCCGGCCGGACCTGCGCAAGCGCTGGCCGGTGGAGCGTTTTGCCTTGCTGGGCAACCACCTGATTCGCCGCTGCGGGGCGCGCGTCCTGTTGGTGGGGGCCAAAGAAGACCGGCCGCTGGCCGAAGCGGTGGCCGGGCTGATGACCGCCCCCGCGCCCAACCTGGCCGGCCGGTTGAGCCTGGGCGAGCTGGGCGCGCTGTGCGAGGTGGCCGATCTGTACGCCGGCAACGACGCCGGCCCGACCCATATCGCCGTGGCCGTCGGCTGCCCCACCCTGGCCATTTTCGGCCCCAGCGACCCGGCCGTCTCGGCTCCTTACACCGTCAAGAACCGGCTGACCGTCCTGAAGCCCGAAAAAGCGACCGAGCCTTTCACCTGGGAGCAAGCCGTCTCCCCGGCCGAGGCTATTGCGGCGGCCGAAAGGCTGCTGGAGGAGAGGGGCTAACTGGGGGCTAGGTCCCTACTTTTTGACGTTTCGCCCAAATTTTGGTATTATTAGCCTTCGTTGGGGGCGTGGTGTAGCGGTTAACATGCGGCCCTGTCAAGGCCGAGATCGCGGGTTCGAATCCCGTCGCTCCCGCACGTGTATAATGGGTCAACCGAGTATTCGGTTGGCCCATTTGTTTTGTGTCCCAAGACAAGGTGGTAGTTTGATCGCAGCGTCATGGCTACTACCTTGCCATCCTCCACATATACCCGCTCCACAATCAACTTGATAAGCGCATGACGGCCTTCGTCGTCTCCCTCTAAACGTTCCCAGTGCTCGCGAAAATGTTCCAAGAAATCGGCCGCCTGCTCCAAGTCGTCGCTTGCTACTGGTGTAAGCTGCTCCAGTTCAAGCTGTAACTTAAGCCGCTGCTGCAGGAATTCTTGTTCATCGGTAATAAAGCCATTGTCCCAACGCATATCCATACGCTTGATAATGGCCCGAATCTCGTCCAGCCGACTCTCCAGATTCTTGTCGCCCAGAATTTCACTTACAGCCTTTGTTATTCCCTTCCGCCAGTCCTCGGGTGGCTTTAAGCTCATCAGGATATCTACAACTTGATTATCAATGACTTCTACCTGTACCGCTTTTTGGTGGCACTCGTAGCCTAATTCTCGCGACCGGCACCGGTAATAACGGCGCTCACCGGCCCATTGGGAATGGGGACGCATTTTGCCATAATTGGGAAAAGTTTTGCCCTCTGGAGGATTGCTCCAACAAGACCAGCAATAAATCAAGTTTCGGAGTAGATACGGGTTATATTTGGGTGTAGCCTGGCGGTGACTCTGGCGGGTGGCCCGCACCTCCTGACAGCGCCGGAACAGTTCTTCATCAATCACGGCCTTGTGTTGGCCTTCAAACCATTCTACCGGCGCTTCGTAGGAGCGTGAGCCATCACTTTTGCGCTGATACTTTTGGTACTTTGTTTTACCAAGGTAGGTCTGATTCTGCAGAATATCCCGAACGGTATCCTTGGAGAAGGGCCGGCCGGTCTTGCTGCGATACCCTTTTTCGTTCAGCAAGCGGGCCACGTCAATGTCACTATACTTGCCGCTCGCGTAAGCCTCGAAGGCCATTACGAGACCGGGCAGCTCCTTTTCGTCCGTTTCCAATACCTTATTTTCGTTTTTGGTCATGCCGAAGGGAGCCTGGTTGTTATGTATGCCCTGGTGGCTGCGTTCCTTCTTACCCTTGGCGGTCTCGGCACTCAGGTTCCGGCTGTACCAATCGGCTACCGATTCCATAATGCCTTCTATCAGCGTCCCCAACGGGCCATCGCTGTCTTCGGAAGGCTCGCTGACCGAGAAGACCTTGACGCCATAGTCGTAACGCAGCAGAGACTTAATGGCCAGGGCGTCAGTCCGGTTCCGGGCAAAGCGGTCAAATTTATGCACTATGAGAGCATCGAACTTATGCTGACGGGCATCACGCCGCATTTGCAGGAACGCCGGCCGGTCGGCCGTTCGCCCGGAATGGCCTTCATCTACATAGACCTTAACCAGCACACCGCTCTGGGCCGTGACCCAGGCTTCAATTGCCCGTTTCTGGGCGTCTACCGAATAGTTGCCGATTTGCTCTTCCGAGCTAATGCGAATATAAGCTGCATAACGCATCTCAACTTTCCTTTTCGGCTTCTGTTTCTGAAGCCGATACTGTGGATTGACTCGTGGGCCAATTACCGGGTGCTCGGCAAAAATGTCCGCGCTAGGCGCAATCAGGAACCGTGGTTCTGGTTTAACAATAGTTGTGCGGGTGCCATTCGGCATATCCTCCTTTCCGGGGCACGGCAATGCCGTGCCCCTATGCTGCTATTTGTACGGCGCCATCTAGCCATTCCGGCCGCTCGACGGCCGGGATGGGGTGGTTGTCCAGATAGGCGGTTAACTCTTCATCTCTTGGGTTTGGGGCCACGCCGTTGATGATGTCCGGCGTGCCCAACATGGCTAGGAACTCACCTTCTCCCAGGGCCTCAGCCCCGCCGGTGTCAAGGACGGCCCGGGAGACCGAGGCTTTAGCCACTCGAAAGGTAAGGCGGGCGTTGCACTGCTCGCGCCAGGTCAGCCCCGTTCCCAAGACGCGGTAGGTTGGGTCAGTGAGTGCGCCGATGCTGCCCATCGCCAGCTTTCGGGCGCGGCTGGCGTAAGTAGCAAGCAGTGACCAGAAGGCTTTCTGCTCGCGAGGCAGCATGGTCATGGTCAGCGTCAAAACCTCATCAATAGCGATAAGCACGGGCGGGCCGCAGCGCTCATTGTCGGCCAATCTCCCCCATTCCGAGACGCTAGCCCGCCGCAAAACCTGCTCGCGCCGTTGCATTTCTTCCAGGGCTGCCTCGACGACGCGGGCATACGCAAGGGCGTCCCCGCGAATAAGAATGGCGTTTGGATGGCCGTAAAAAGGGCTAAAATCGGCGCCTGATTCGTTGAGCAAGATGACGCTTACCCCTTGAACCAGAGCTTGCGCGATGAGAGGACGCAATATTCGCCGTGTTTTTCCCGTCCCGCTGGAGCCAGACAGCAAAATGTGCGGCGTTTGGGCCAGCTCCAGGCAAATGACGTTACGGCGGCCCATTCCCAACACCAGGCCGCCGGTGTGGTGATTCTGGAGGGCCTGCCAGGAAATCGAAGCCGGCAGCGAGGGCGAAGCCACTCCATGGTCTTCCTCCAGTTGCCTGGGTGCAGGCTCGGCCGGTAAAGTGGACCTGACTGTATTCCTAGTGGTAGAGATATTGGTGTAGGGTCCGACCCGCCGCTCGTGAACCGTCTCGGCCGGCAGTTGGGGCGGGTGGCCGGGTGCGTGGCGGGCCTGTTCAATCAATGTGTGTAGCGCCCCACCAGTAATAATGGCTTGGACTTCATTTGGGGTTAGTTCGGGCATAGTTACCATACCCTCTTCATCAATGGTCAAGGTGGCCTGCAACATGCGCAGCGGATCAACGACAACCACCCGACCGTTTTGAGATGCTACCAATAGTGGATTACCGTGCTGGCCGTAACGTACCAGGCCGGCCCGGTTGACCAGTGCCGGTATCAAGCGCCAGAAGAACCAGCCGGCCAGGCCGAGTATCACAATACTGGCGATAAATAAGATGAAGTAGCCGGCAATTGTGGCAGTCTGCTCGCGCTGCGCCCGTGATTCTGCTTGCTTTATTTCCAAGGCTTGCCGGGTGGCGGTAAACGCGCCGGCCGTAGCTACTGCTGCGGCCGTACCGGTAGCAATCGTATTCTGTTGAGCCTGGGCAGTGGCCGCGTCTTGTGCCTGGTGAGTGGCGCCGATAGTTGTTTCCCGGGCCTGGGCCGTTGCGGAATCGGCCGTGAGGGCAAGGCTCAGTGCATCACGCGTTTGGAGCGCCTGGGTAGTGCTTGTGGCCTGGGCTTGTTGAGCCCCTGTTGTGCTCGTCGCCGCCTGGGCCGTTCCCTGAATGAATTGATAATTAGCCTGGACTGTTAACCGGTAAGCCTGCGCTGTGGCTTCGGCGTCCCGCCAGTATTGGTCGGCCTGCGCGGTGCTCACAAGTGCCGGGTCGGCCGTAGCCGCCTGGACAATACCGCCGGCAGCCGTTTGTTCGTATGCGGCGCAGGCGGTGGCCGTCATGAGCAGGATGCCGGTAGCCAGCCAGGCGACCGATTTGTCTATCACTTCGGTTCCTTTCCAGGGGCAAAAGAAAAGGCCTACAATGCTGCCCCTGTCAGCGTTGCAGGTTAGCCCTCGGTTGGTGGTTCGAGCACCGGCCGGGGGCGTTTTGTTTTTAGTTGTGATTGTTACTACTGATTTACTCTCCTCTCCTCGGCCTTAGTGATACCGGTATTTGGCCGCCGAGCCTTTAGTGTAGTAATAGGGTTGGAATTTAATTTGAGTAAAGAAAGTCTGTAAAATCGAAACGAGCATTACCAGACGAGGGTAGCGCAGCCGGTAACGGAAAACTTTTTCTTCGACCTCCACCAACCGTTTCTCATAAAGCCGTTTTGGGTTGGACAGCCGCTTCCGTCTAGCCCACAGAATTAGACGTTCAAGGTCGTCGTGGCAGCGATATGCTTGCCAGATCGATCTTAAAATGAGCCATGTGTAGTTCCATTGATCGTAGCGGTGTAACCGGTAAGAAGACCTTTGCATTTCTTATAGTATGAAGGGTATAAATCCATATAGATTATAATCTATATGGATTATTGTTGTCAACCAGGAAATGAGGTGTACAACTTTAAGGACTTACTTCGGCTAATTACAGTTACGGTTCACAAGGATGAGGGTAGATAAGAAGTAGAAAATCCACCTGTGTAAGCGGAAAATTATTTCTCCCTTTCAAATCTGGTCGTAGCAACTTGAACCAGGCATTACACATCAAACTGGTTCCTTATCCTGCCAACATGGCTCTCTAAGTTAGCAGGTCAAATTGTTCTAACTGATTGCTGCCCATATACGCAGAATGAGAGGATAGGGCAATTACTACAATCGGGAGATTTAGGTGTACAAACGAGCGCACCTAAATCGAGCATTGCAAGGTTGAACTGGCGGCTCTGTCCTTGCGGTATTAACGAGCTGGCCAGTTCGATCAAGGTGCGTTTGCGAGCAGGGTTAGACGGTAGAGGGCCAGGGATTCCAAATACACGGTAGAGGATACGCGCCACATTT
>JAKEFB010000204.1 GCA_022616275.1 Chloroflexota bacterium | reverse complement strand
GGCCAGGCCGCCGTCACCCAGGCCGCCCGCGTCGTCTGGGTCCTCGACACCCCCGACTTGCGGGGTTTTCCCATTGATTTCAGGGTTGTGGCGGCCGCCCCGCGTCTTCCGGGATAGGCAGGCCGTCAGGCATGCGGCGCAGGGAAGGGCAGCTCACAAACTTGATGTCCTCCCATAGAAAGCCCTGGGCCTCAAAGGTGGGGATGTCTTTGATCCACCGCTTGTTGCCGTCCTCCAGGGCATAGACGTGCGGGCTCGCCTCGCATTTCAGCAGCAGGTAAATCGGCCGACCTTCCTCAAATGATTCCAGGAACTCGTCCTCCACCTGGTGGACCTGCTCCCAGCGGTAGCCGAACCAGGTAAAGGCGTCCAGCGTCGTAATCCAGCGCCGCTGGTTGTTTTCCAGAACGTACACGTCCGGCCCGCTGCCCTTGAGCAGCAGCCCATCCCGGATGACCAGGGCGGCCGAGTCTGGTGCGGCCCGGGCCAGGTTCGTACCATAGCGGTTGAACGGTATATTGACGACGATGACGATCCCGACCAGGACCAGGAACAGCCGGCCGAGCAGCCGCTCCAGGTGAATGCCGGGCAGGGGGGCAGGGGGGGTAGGGGAGCGGCGACCTTCGGTCGCTGAGAGCGGGGGGGTAGGGGCCTTCGGTCGCTCCCGCGTTGGTTCGGGCCGGGTTGGCGAGATGGGAGCGGCAATCGGCCGGGCCGCTTCAGGTTGGGCGGCCGGCGCCGGCCGGATGGGCTGGGTAGGGGCCTCGACCGTTTGGGCGGCCGTCCGTTCGGCCGCCCGCGCCCGCTGCCGCTCTTGCAGGGCGTCCAGCAGCAAATCTAAGATCTGGTCTAACGGTTGTTTTTGTTCGTTACTCATGCCTTCCTCTGTGTGCTCTGTGTTCCTCTTTTACCTCACCACAAAGAAACCCAGTATCTCCCCCAGGCTGGCAAAAACGTTGGTGTAGAAATTACCCCCCAGTTGGCGAAACAGCTCAAACTCGATGCTGGGCGCGCCCACGAACGGCCGGATCGTCCAGGCCATCTGGCTGCCGACGAAGGCGTAGACGAACATCCATAACCACAGCACCACCTGCCGGCTGCCCTCTCCGGCCCGGCCGGCGCCGACCACCCGCATGCCCTGGTTGAGGAAGACCACGCCCATCAGGCCGGCCACGGCGAAAATGACCACGTTCAACAGCTTGAAGAATTGGTACTGGCTCGTCGTCAGCAGGAAGAAAAGGGTGATCGGGGCAAAGCTCAGCAATAAGACGGCCGTCACCGTAATCGCCGTCAGAATGAGGGCCACGTTCTGCGTCAGGCTCTGGTTCGAGCCAAAGAGGACGTTGAAGAAATAGAGCGTCGGCGCGCAGACAAATAGCGTGGCCAGGAAGAGCAGCGGCAGCTTGACGGCCGAACTCAGCGCCTGCCACAGGCTGTGGCTGGAACCCATCACCGCCCCATAAAGGGCCAAAAAGGCGATGCTGGAGACGAGCATGGCCCGCATTTTATGCTGCAAGCCAACCCCGTCGCGGATCTCCTGGAAAAAGTAATGGCGGTTGCGCAAGATCGTCTCAATTACTGCCAGGTCCCTGGCCGGGCTGTACCGCCCTCCGGGCTGCGTCCGGGCCGCCCTCTGGCCGGCCGTCTGCCCTTCGGCCCCGCTCTCTCTACCGGTTACTGAAGTCATAGACTCTCTCCTTTCTTCCCATATCATGTGTCACGTGTCACATGTCAGGTAATCTATCCCGCTTGACCCTTGACCCTTGGCACTTGACACCTGGCACTTGACACTTGATACCTGGCACTTGACACTTGACACTTACTACCACCTGTAAATCACCGGAAAAACAACAAACAGCACCGTCAGCGCCCAGAAGAGAAGCCAGCCGGCCAGGGCGTAGCGCCAGCGGCCGAAGCGGAGCAGCGGGATCAGCAGGGCGGCCAGGGCCACGACCCACAACGCCGGCCGGGCCAGCAATTGTGGCCAGCCCAGCGCCGAGCCGTCCGGGGCGAAGACCAGCCAGCGCAGCAGCAAGGCGCAGACGACCGGCAGGGCGCAGGCGAGGATGGCGTCGGCCGACTCCCAGGGCTGGTGGACGGCCTGCAATTCCTGCCCCGCCTCCTCCAGGCCAAAGCGCCCGGCCGCCCGGCGCAGCGCCGCCTGCTCGTCCAACCCCGCCGCCTGGCCCTCGGCCACTGTCTCTTCCAGGTGGCTGCGCATCTCCTCCAGCAGCTCGTGTTCCCTCTCGCTGCTCAGGTCCAGTTGCCGGCCAATCAAGCCCAGCAGGTAATCAATCGTCAAGTTGCTCATGGGCGTCTAACAGTTTCTTTGTTACCAGGCAGTCAGGAATCGGCCGTCTCTAACCCGGTCAGGAGCGCCTGCAGCTTCTCCATGAACGTCTGCCACTCGGCCGACTGTTCTTCCAGCACTTCCCGTCCTTTGGGCGTGATGGCGTAATACTTGCGGCGGCGGGCTGCCTCTTCGCGCCACTCGCTGGTCACCAGCCCTTCCTGTTTCATTCGGTGCAGCGTGGGATAGAGCAACCCCTCCTTCATGTCAAAGTACCCGCCGCTCTGCTCAGCCAGCTTTTGGCTGATCTGGTAGCCATACATCGGCTCGTTAGCCAGCAAGCTCAAAATCAAAATCTCGGTGCTGCCCTTGCGAATCTGGTCCCGCAGGGACATAAGAACCCTCCTACGACTATACCTAATTTACTAATGCATAGGCAACTTTAGTATAGTTTGTCTTTTTCGTCAAGGGAAACGTGATAAAATAGAACTTATTGTTCCAGCCTGTCAAATTAAAATAAGGAGGGATTATGCCCTATCACCCCCATGATATCGAAGAAATCGAGGGGATTGGCCTCATCCGGGGAGCTGCCATGCGCACCCAAGGTATTACGATCACCGAGGAATTGCTCGTTTATTCGGTGGTCCACCTGAGACGACTGGTGCGGAACGTTCCCAACTTTCCGGAAAGAAAGATTGCGGAATACCAGGTTCATGCCACCCTGATGCAAGTCCCCGGCCTTAGCGGGCAGCACGCCGAAGCCCTTTATCGCGCCAGCCGGCGCTCCCTGCTGAAGCTGGCTGTGCCCCAGCCATCGGTCATTGTTAGAGAACTAGACCAAGCAGTCGCGGCCGGCGCTATCCCGGAGAGTATTGACGTGGCAGAGGCGATGAACTGGCAGAAAAGAGCCATCGTCCTGGCCTATACCGGCAAAATCTATGGCCGGATAACCTCGGCCGGGCCGGATGGAGAACCTATTGCGGGAGCTACTGTTTATGCAGGTACAGAAACGGCCGTAACTAACGCCGACGGTAAATATTGGTTACCGCTTGTTACCTACGGCGAGAATAATCTTATTGTCCACGCTGAAGGGTATAGACGGAGTAAAGTTACAGCTAACGTTGCGATTGGCAAAGTGGCGCGCCACAATTTCAGGCTCCTACCCGGCCGTGACGAGGAAAGAGTAGTTGATGAATTTCATGGCCAAGCAATTGGCCTTTTTGATGCGGACGATCAATTTGCTTTTGTAGACGTGGAGCTGGGCGATTTACCCGAAGGAACGCCTCTTTTTCTCAACTACCGTTATAAGAACGGTAACATCCGTTTGCTAAGCGTCTATCGCAAGCAAACCGGCCGTTCCATCGAAGTGTGGCGAGTGACAGCGCCCGGTACATTTGTTGACACGAACGCCCCTCTGGCGACAGTTTTTTATTGGGAAGGAGGAGCATTACGCCGTACAGATGAAACAATTTATGAGCTTCGGGAAAAGATTTTCTGGGGCCATTTACGACGTTAGCGAGGTGAACGAGCCATGTGTTTGCTAATCATAGAGGGAGACCAGACTGTTTTCAGAATACGGCGCAAGGGATGGATGTTTAAGGGCGAAGATGGCTGTGAGCTGTGCCAATCTCTGATTGGTTTTTACTGCCAGAAACCCAGCCGGCCACATCCTAACTGTGATTGCTCCATTGAGCCTGTTGACCAGGTGTTGTATGAAAAGCGCCTGGATGGGGGCGGCGATGGCGAGGTTGACGACGATTTTGAATTTACCACTCTCAACTGTGAGCTTCTGAGTGAAACACAGGCGGGGGTTGAAGAGTACGAACTCTCTGAAGTGCTTGATCAGGCCACCGGGCCGGCCGACGGGGTTATCTTGAGCGGGACCGCGTCGGTTCATGGTGATCTAGAAGAGCTGGACTTTCTGGATTGTCCCGAGGAACCGGACCTGGAGGCTGATTATTCAGATCAGGCTTTTTCTGTAACCAGCGAGGACCTCGATTTATACGAAGGCGAACAGGTCGAACTGACAGCCCTGGCGATTCGCCACGTCTACGAAATTGCGGTGCGAGTCACGTATATTTTTACCAACCGGCAAGGGGAAACGGAAGAAGCCACTGAAGATGTTGTTTGTCGCGGTTATGCGCCGGCCGGGGTTGAGCCAGTTGTATCGTGGGGTTGGGCTGATTAAACAAGTGGAATGTGGCTGAGAAGAAACCACTTTACCGGCCCGAGCGGAGCTGACTGCGCAGCCGGACCCACATCTTGTATAGGAAAGCCAGCACCGGGTGGGTCCATTGGCCGACCGGTGTGCCGTGGGCCAGGGCCTGCAACAGCTCTTGGGGAGTGCCGATGGCCTGGATGGGCACTTCGACCCAGGCCACGCTCACATCGGCCAGGGTGTGGGCGTCTGTGCCGGCGCTCATCGGCCGATCCTGCTCTGGCGCGGGTCATCTTGAGTCGTTGTCATCTTCCGTTTCCGGCAGCCAGAATTCAAGCGCGCCAGGCATAATCTCTACGGTAATGGTGAACGGGTTTGGAGGGCTATCCTCGCCCTCGTCCGGCCGGTCAAGAAACACTTCGTCATCCACGTGGACCGGGAAGCCGTTCCAGGCGATGTGGAGTTGGCAGCCCTGGACTACTTCGACGTTGGGCAGCTCTTCCAGCTTTTCGGCCAGCAGACTGGCCGTATATTGGACCAGACTGGCATGTTCGTCTTTATGAATACGGACGACATCAAACAGGCCATCGCCGGGATTGGCTTCCGGGGCAAACTTGAGCCGTGGCCCAATGGCTGCCGTGTTAAGCACCTCGACCAACAAATAGTCGCCGGAGATGTCCTGGCCGTCCAACGTCAGACGCGAATAGTACGGTTGGTACTCCCTCAAGGTTTCCAGGAGCGAGTCTACCACCCGGAAAAGGTTCCTCCCTTTTTCTGGCCGGTAGGTGGTTAACGCATCGGCAAAGAAGCCATAACCCATCCCCTCCAGGAAGATGCTATCCTGTCCTGGGCAGCTCACCCGGCCGACGTCAAAGGCCTGTTTGCAGAATTGGCGCAGCCCATGAATAATATCCAGGGGCGGACCCGTCAGGCCCAGCGCCCGGCAAATGTTGTTAGCCGTGCCCATCGGCAAAGGCGTCAGGCCCACGTTCTTGTTAAGCAGCCGCCGGGCCACAGCCCGGACAGTCCCATCCCCACCGGCCGCCACTACCACCCCCTCGACGTTAACCAGGACTTTGTCCAGGTCTTCTTCACAGGCTGTCGCTTTGTAGATTGCGTCGTAACCCGCCTCTTCCAGGGCGTCTAATAGTTCTCCCCACGCTACTTTATTGGTTGGTAGGGCACTGGAGTTAGCATTGTAAATCAGCGTGGCCTTCATAAACGCAGTCACAAGACCATGCGCTGGATGTAGACGCGGGTTTCTTTTTTGCTGCGTCCCAGGTTCGACAAGCGCTTCAGCACGTAACTGGCAATGTCGCTCCACATTTGCCAGTAGGACCAGCAGCCAGCCAGGAAACTACCCTTTTCTACGCGCATAGCGTGCGTGACGCCGTTCCAGAGAACGGTCCGGATAGGGTAGGCACGGCGCGAGGCATATAAGCTCAGGGCTACTTCGATCCCCCAGCGGGTCGAAGCCAGGTCCGGCGCGGCGCGGAACAGGCTCCAACGCAGGCAGCGCTGGCCACTGAGAAACGGGATCAGCTCGTGCGACAGGTCTGTCGTGCGCCGGCCGTTGTTGAACAGACCCAGAGACATGGCGCATTGCCCGCTCTTGACCGGCTCAATCAAGGCCTGGATGTGGTCCGGCTTTATGCCTACCAGGTCGGCGTCCAGGAAAGTAACAATGTCGTTAGCGCTCGTTTCCGCGCCCGCGACCATAGCCCCACCCTTGCCCTGGTTTTCCGGTAAGCACTTTAACAAAACACGGGGGTCTAGCTCCCGCCACCGGTGGACGATAGCGGCCGTGTTGTCGGTTGAACCATCGTCTACGACAACAATTTGCGATAGTTCATGAACGTTCTGGAGCACATTGAGGATGGCGCCAATGCGCTGAGCTTCGTTGTAAGCAGGGATTACGGCTGTGACGGATTCTTGTAGATACATGTGCCCTCTCATTCATTTGTCACGTCCCTCCGCAAACGTCTGCGTAAACTGTAACCAAGAAGAGAGCTTAGAACCATGTGTCCGGGTACAGAGGGCGGGTATAAATTGTGGCACATGTGTGGGGATTGGAGATTAAAAGCAATTTCTGGCTGCCAATCCCTAATCTCGAACTTGAGGTAGAATCCCCCGGTGCAGGGCCACAATGGCCCTGGCCTGCCATTGCTTGACCTTCTGTTCGTCCTCCCCCAGCAACTGGGCTATTTCGCTGGTGGCCAGGTGGCAACCGTAGCGCAGCGCCAGCACGGCCTGTTGTTCTTCCGGCAGGATGGCTACTACCTGGCGAATTGCCTCGTCAGATAGCCCGGTCGCCAAGTGCCGGGTCGCGCCGCCAGCCGCCGCGGCGGCCGGGGACGACTGGTGATACTCCTTCACCAGGTGAGTCACCATGTTCAGAAGCCACTGCCGCGTCGGGGCGGCCAGTTGTTTGTTGGCCTTGGGCTCGGCCAGCAACCGCTGAAAAGCCTCCCCGGCCAACTCTTCGGCCGCCTGGCCGTCGCCCGTGCGAAAGGCAATATAGCCGTACAGTAGAGAATAGTGCCGGTCGTGAAACTCGCTCAAGGTTGCCCGGCGAAAAGGAAGCCTGTCCAGCAATGGCAGCTTTATCATGCCAGGTAGTGTGCCAGAACCGGACCCCCGTCCACAATGACAAATGTCAGACAAAATGGTGACGAATGTCACTTAAACGACTGTCACGCAGGTGACTGTCACTTCCACAAGTGACTGAGCTTTGCAAGGCAAAGCCTGTCACCTGTTTCGGCCATTAGGGCTATAATAGGCCCAGGTGAGGTGGAAAGAAGATGAATGCACGAAATGGTCGCGTTGTGGGATGGGGGACGTACCTGCCGGAAAAGGTCTTAACCAACTTTGACCTGGAAAAACAACTGGATACCAGCGACGAGTGGATCGTCCAGCGCAGCGGCATTCGCGAGCGGCGCATTGCCGGGCCAGGCGATACGACTTCGAGCATGGCCACCCAGGCCAGCCGGGCCGCCCTGGATAAAGCCGGCCTGGCCCCCACCGACCTGGACCTGATCATCATTGCCAGCTCCTCGCCGGACCACCTCATTCCCCCCGTTTCCAGCCAGGTGCAGTACCTATTGGGCGCCGTAGACGTGCCGGCCGTGACCCTCTCCACCGGCTGCACCGGCTTTGTCTACGGCCTGAGCACCGCCTACCATTTCATTGCCGCCGGCGCCTACCGGACCATCCTGGTCGTCGGGGTCGAGATTATCACTCGCCATCTCAACTGGCAGGACCGCAGCACCTGTGTCCTCTTTGGCGACGGGGCCGGAGCATTCATCTTGCAAGCCACCGACGAGCCGTGCGGGCTGCGCGGCTTCGTCCTGGGCTCAGACGGTAGCCTGAGCCACCACATTATTATCCCCGCCGGGGGCACGGCCGAGCCGCCCAGCCTGGAGGCCCTGGCCGAGGGTCGGCAGTACATCTATATGAACGGCCCCGAAGTGTTTAAATTTGCCAGCCGCGTCCTGGGCCGGTCCAGCCGCCAGGCCCTGGAGCAGGCCGGCCTGACGTTGGAAGACGTAGATTGGATCATTCCCCACCAGGCCAACCTGCGCATCATCCAGGCCGCCGCCCGCGACCTGGAGCTGCCGCTGTCGCGCTTTATCATCACCATTGACCGCTACGGCAACACCTCGGCCGCCTCCATCCCCTTGGCCTGGGTGGACGGGCTGGAGAGCGGCCGGATCAAGCCCGACGATACCCTCCTGCTCGTCTCTTTCGGCGCCGGCCTCACCTGGGGCGCCCTCGTCCTCCAAATGGCCCCCGCCTGATGTAGAACGATTTTGAAAATCGTTCTACAACGAAATAACGTGACAGCTAGAAACCGGCGCGACTTGTGGGAAGTAGTGCGCCTCTTTTTGCGCCTGGGCTTCACGGCCTTCGGCGGCCCGGCCGCCCACATTGCCATGATGCACGACGAGGTCGTGGAGCGCCGCCACTGGTTCAGCGAACAACGTTTCCTGGACATGGTTGGAGCCACCAACCTCATTCCTGGCCCCAACTCCACTGAGATGGCCATCCACATCGGCTATGACCGGGCCGGCTGGCGCGGCCTGATCGCCGCCGGGCTTTGCTTCATCCTGCCGGCCGTCCTCATCGTCGGGGTGCTGGCCTGGGTCTACACTCGCTACGGCGCTACCCCCCAGGGGGAGGCCCTCCTCTACGGCGTCAAGCCGGTTATCGTCGTCATCGTCGTCCAGGCCTTGTGGAAATTAGGGCGCAAGGCGGTGAAAGGCTGGATCCTGGCCGTTTTGGGAATGGTTGTTTTGGTCCTGTATCTGCTGGGCGTAAACGAGCTACTGCTGCTCTTTGGCAGCACCCTGGCCTATTGGAGCATGCGCACCCTGTCCCGGCAGCGCCAGGCGGTTCTATTGCTGCCCCCCCTGGCCGCGGCCGGCGAGTTGGTCCGGCTGGTCCAGCCCGCGCCGGTGCGCCTGGACCAGTTGTTCTTGCTCTTTCTCAAGGTTGGGTCCGTTCTCTACGGCGGCGGCTATGTCCTGCTGGCTTTCCTGCGCAATGACCTGGTGGTCCGCCTGGGCTGGCTGACCGATCAACAACTGCTGGACGCCATCGCCGTCGGCCAGTTTACTCCTGGCCCGCTCTTCACCACGGCCACCTTCGTTGGCTATATTCTGGCCGGCGTGCCGGGCGCGGCCCTGGCCACGCTCGGCATCTTCCTCCCCTCTTTCGTCTTTGTCGCCGCGCTGAAACCGCTGGTCTCCCGGCTGCGCAACTCGACCTGGACCGCGCCGCTGCTCGACGGCGTCAACGTGACCGCCCTGGGCTTGATGGCCGGCGTCACCTGGCAGTTGGGCCGGGCGGCGCTGGTGGACCTGTCCACCTGGTTGCTGGCGGCCGCGGCTGCCGTGCTCTTGTTCCGCTTCCGGGTCAACTCCGTCTGGCTGGTGTTAGGTGGCGGGCTGGTAGGATTGGCGCTGTTGGCCCTGCGTTGAAGTCTGAGATAATGTAATGAGGATCCAGCCCTGAGGTTCACAACCTCCCTGAAAAGGGAGATGGGATGTCCGATCCTGGCTTAAACGTTAAACAAAGTTTCTTCCAACTCCTCCAATGAGACCAGAAGAGCCTTCCTGGCTCTGGCTTCCGCGCGAAGGGCATCTGTAAATCCTTCATGGCCGAAGAGCGCATACTGCACTGTCCAACCTTCTGCCACCTCAGGCATGCGCTGGCTACGCTGGATCAGGTCGGCCAGCGTTTGCCGGCCCAGTGCGTCTCGCCCCCACTTGGCCTCGCCAATTAACAGCTTTTTCTCGCGTGGCGCCGCAGCGACCACGTCCAGTTGCACGCCGGTTCGCCCATAAGCGCGCCAGTAAGAGCCAACCACTTCAGGCGTGAAATCAAGCCGGCCGCTCATCGCCGCTGCCCACACCCACTCCCGGCATAACTCCTCGAAAACGTATGTGCCTAAAAACGGCCGCAGCTCGGCGTAGATTTTGGCGACCGCCGCTTCCTGGTAACCGCGTTCAATAGACCCCAATTGGGGGACGACAAAACGGTAATAGAAACGTAGAAAATGGTCACGTACGTGGTAACGTCCCCGTTTACTCGTGGGTTTGGCCAAAACCGGCTCGCGCCGCTCAATGAACTCCAGTTCCTGCAATATCTTCAGGTAATGCCCCAGCGCAGTCTCGGTCACGCCGGCCATTTTGGCAATGTCAGACCACTGGTGAAAGCCGGCGGCAATGGCCGACAAGATGGACTCGTACGTTTGCGGCTCCTGGAGCTGTTCGTACAGGATGACGGCCGGGTCGGACATCATCATGCTGCCAGGCGCCAGGCAATGATCACGCAAGGCGCTGACGAAATCCTTCGTGCGAGTGAAGAACTCCAGATAAGCCGGAACACCGCCGGTCACGCCGTAAATGGCGACGCGCTCATCGGCCGGCCGCTCCGGGAATAACTCACCTATCGCCGCATAAGGCAGAGGGTGCAGGTGTATTTGCGCCGTGGCCCGGCCGTAGAGCGGCGCCTGGTAAGAAAAGACCTGGCGGGCCATCATGCCAATGAGTGAACCGGTCAAAACGAGCTTCAGTTGAGGAATTTTTGACAGGTGGTGATCCCACATTTTCTGAAAGACGCTGCTGATAGCCGGTTCGTTGCGGAGCAGATAGGTAAATTCATCCAACACTACTACGTGCAAGCGGTCATCCAATTGGACGACGTCGGCCAGGTGTTGCAGGGCGTTTTCCCAACTGGCAAAGATAAAATCCTCCGTCGGCGGCCCCGCCAGGCGAGGATCGTGGCGCAAAATCGCCTGGGAGAAGTCGCGCAACTGGAAGGCCTCGCCGTGCGTCGTCGCCATCCAGTAGAAGGCGGGGGTTTCGCTGTGTTGCTTGAGAAAGTGGGTAATCAGGCGGGTTTTCCCGATCCGGCGGCGGCCGTAGAGGATTAACAGCCCGGCCTCCGGCGAATGGTAAAAATTTTCCAGCGTCTGTCCTTCTCGCTTGCGCCCAACAAATTTCATCGTTTACTTCCAACTTATTCAATTTATAATTGCGCTTACAATAATTGTATACACAATTATAACTCATTAGGTTGGATAGGTAAAGACAGTACGCTGCCCCAGGCAAGAGAGGGTCATCATGGCTCCCCTGATCCTTTTATTGTCTCCTGCCAGTCTTCGTGTAGGGAGTCCTATAGACTCTGGCGCTTGAAGTAGAAATAGACGAAGGGGGAATCGGTGAAAACGGCCGCCAGCTCCCAACCATCCTTGCCCAGCTCATTCAGCGCGCCCGCGTCCGGCGGCCCCTCTTTGGCCAGGTTGTGGACCAGGAGGTGATACTCCCAGCCGGCGGCCTCTTTAACGTAGACCGTCGGCAAAAGGTATTGTGGCGAAGGGTTTTGCTGCAGCACAGGATTTTGCTGCGGCAAAAGGTTTTGCTGAAGCAAAGGCTTTTGCTCATTCATCGGATTGCTCCTCCGTTGGCCCGGTGGTTGTCTAAGATGCCGTCCACCAGGCCGTAAGCGGCCGCTTCCTGTGGCGACAAGTAAACGTCTCGTTCGATGTCTTTGCGGATCACCTCGGCCGCCTTCCCGGTGTGGTGAGTCAGAATGCCCTCAATGGTCTGGCGTAGGCGCAGAATTTCTCCGGCCTGGATCTGGATGTCGGTTGCCTGGCCCTGCGCCCCACCAAGAGGCTGGTGCATGTGGATGGTAGCGTTGGCCAGCGTGTAGCGCCGGCCAGGGCTGCCGGCCGCCAGCAAGACGGTGCCGAAGCTGGCGGCCAGGCCGACGGCCACCGTCCGGATGGGAGTCCGGAGCTGTTGCATAGTGTCATAAATCGCCAGCCCGGCGTAGGCCTGCCCGCCGGGCGAGTTAATTAGCATCTGGATTTCCCTATCAGGGTCTTCCCGTTCCAGGAAGAGGAGCTGGGCGACGACCAGGTTGGCCACCTGGTCGTCAATCGGGTTACCCAGGAAGACGATGCGCTCCTTGAGTAGCAGCGAATACAGATCGTAGGCCCGCTCGCCGCGCGCACTCGCGTCTACCACCATCGGAATGACGGCCATCGCCCTCATCGCCCCACCTCCTGGAAGAAGGAAGCAGCCACGGCGTCAAAGGGGTCGGCCAGGGCCGGGAGGCCACCGTCATAGGCCACGCCGGTCAACACCTGGCCCCGGTAGGCAGCCAGGGCGGGGCTCCGGCCGGCCAGGATAGCCCACAGAATAGCCAGGGCGGGGCTCCGGCCGGCCAGCCGGCCGAACTGGGCGTAGATGGTCTGGTCGCGCCGCCACTGCGCGCCGAGCGCTTCGGGCAGGTATTGGGCCAGGTAGGCGTCCACCGGTTCCATAACAGGCAGGAGGGCGCTGTTTCCTTCCAGCGGACCGGCAAAGCCGGCCGCCAGCAAGGCGTCCAGGTGTTGCCGGCGCTCTTCCAGCCGGGCGATTTCGGCCGCCACTTCCGCCCGCAGGCTCTGCAAAAGCCGGCTCCACAGCCCCTCGTCGTCGCGGTGGTCCAGGATGTCCCGGATCTGCTTCAGGGACAGGCCGAGCGTTTGCAACTGCCGCATCTGTTGCAAGCGTAAAACGTCCTCCGGCCTGTACTGGCGGTAACTGTTTTCCGAGCGGCCGGGTGTGAGCAGGCCAAGTTTTTCGTAGTGGCGCAGGGCCTTGGGCGTCACGCCAAAGAGCCGGGCTATTTCGCCAATTGTCAATGTTGCTGTCATTGACCTCTCCTTTGTCAGTAGCTATCAACTATCAACGATTAGCTATCAACCACAAGTATAAACGTTGACCCTGGGGAAAGGTCAAGAGGGAATCTCGGTTGACCCGCATTTAGGGCAGGATACGAGACCACCGGCGCGCGAAACATAACCGTCTGGCCGGGACTTACACCAGGCGAAGGCGAGGCACTGATAATCGGGCTTTTGAGGGATTATGGTAGAGCGATTGGCTGTAAGTGCGCGTAGAGTTTCTACAGGCAACTCACGCTACACCGTGGCCAATGGAAGGTAGCTGTTCAGGGCAGCCCCTGGACGATGCGCTCCATCTCCTCTTCGCTGAAGGCCTGCAGTGTTTGCGTGCGAATGTTGCCTTGCATGCCGATCGCCAGCGAAAGCTGCATGGCCTTTTCCTGGTCTGGCATTTCGACGATCAGCATGCTGTCGAATTCGCCAAGCAACCACCAGATGCCGATGACCCTACCTCCGGCCGCCTCAATCTGCTCGCGGGCGGCCTGCGCCCGTTTGACCGTGTCCTTGACGGCTCGGACCCCCTGGTCGGTGAACTTAGTCAGAACAACGTAAGCTGGCATTGTAGCCTCCTTGGGTGAAGGGTGCCCGGATCGGGAATATCTTGCCAAGGCAATGCGACGCTCTTCACCGTTGCTAATCCCGGTCGCCCTTGTTCGAGGGAAGCCGGCTAAATGCTACAAGCCGGGCACAACACTATTATAACACTATATTACTCTTTTCGGCGTGCTTCTCGCAGCTTCCGAAAGCTAACGGCGTAAATCTCGGTATAGCCGCACTTGCCGCAAATCCAGGCCTGCAGCTCGCTGCTTTCGGAGCCTTTATATGGCATCCCACCGGTGGTCTTTGTAACCTTGACAAAGACCGACAGCCGCCGGTGTGAATGGGCATCCTGGTCACGAATCTCGACGTTGGGGATAATCTCGGTTGACCCGCATTTGGGGCAAGGTCCGTTTTTCATAGGTATTGTTCCTCTTTCTTGTTCTTGTAAAAATAGGCGGGGATTAGGCGATTATGGGATTAATAAAAAAGAATAGCATCGGCCGGGTGCTGCGCCAGGTTTCACTGTCCGGCAAGCCCATTATAGTTGAAAAGGCAGGCAAGCCGGTAGCGGTCATTGTAAGCATTGAAGCGTATGAGCAGATGCAGCGACAGGCGATCCTTCCTGGAGATGAAGACAAATTGAAAAGCGTCTTTGGCATGTGGTCTGATCGGAAAGACATAGACGACAACTGGCTAATGGAAGGGCGCGCGCGATGGGAAAGTCTCTAAGGGATACACGATATATGAGTGCGTGGCCGTTAGACTATCGGGAGCAACTATTGGGCGCAGTGTGCAGCTTATGCGCTGAGGGCCGTCCCGAAGAGGCTGAAGGAAGGATTCGCTTCTTCTCCAGCAAGTGGTCGGATGGGTACTTGCACTTGCGGGGTGTCCAGCGTGGCTTTGCGGCGGTGATCTGGCGGGGCCGGCACGTGGTGGAGCCAACAGAGTTGTCGGAGGAGGATGCGGCGGCGTTCTGGTTCGACGTGTTGCGGGTAGGTCGGGCGATGCAGGTGGTCTATCGCCCGTTGAAGCTGAACTACCAGTTGCTCGGGAATAGGATACCGCATCTACATTGGTTGGTAGCGCCGAGGTTCTTGGACGATGTGGCTCCGGGGGGGCCGTTGCCGGGGTCGGGGTATCACGACTTTCCCGAGGACGCGGTGCGTTGGGAGGTTGCGATGTTGCGCGAATTGCTGACGCAGATGACGTGAATCAGGGTGTACGCGCCTCTTACCTTTCATACCCCAAATTCGGTGCCAGCCACCGCTCCATTTCCGCCACATCCATTCCCTTCCGCTGCGCATAGTCCTCAACCTGGTCCCGGCCGATCCGGCCGATGCCAAAGTAGCGCGCTTCCGGGTGGGAGAAGTAGTAGCCGCTGACGGCGGCTGTTGGCAACATGGCAAAGCTCTCCGTCAGGGTGATGCCGGCGTTTTCCGGCGCGTCGAGCAGCTCAAAGAGCCCGGCCTTTTCGGTGTGGTCGGGGCAGGCCGGGTAGCCGGGCGCCGGCCGGATGCCCTGGTAGCTTTCGGCAATCAGGGCCACGTTGTCTAGCGCTTCCTCCGGGGCGTAGCCCCAGAACTCCCGCCGCACCCGCTCGTGCATCCGCTCGGCAAAGGCCTCGGCCAGCCTGTCCGCCAGCGCCTTGGCCAGGATGGCGTTGTAGTCGTCGTGGGCCGCCTCAAAGCGCCGCACCACCTCGTCTAGCCCAATGCCGGCCGTGACGGCAAAAGCGCCCACGTAATCAGTCACGCCTGACTCTTTAGGAGCGACAAAATCGGCCAGCGAGAAATTCGGCCGGCCCGGCGGCTTCTCCATTTGCTGGCGCAGGCAGTGGATGACGCTGATAGGGGAGGGAGTGGAAGCCGCCCGCGTCCCGGCCGCCTCCGGCGCGTAGACCAGGATATCGTCGCCCTGGCTGTGGGCCGGGAAGAGGCCGATGACCGCCCGGGCCGTCAGCCACTTTTCGCTGATGATCTCGGCCAGCATCGCCTGGGCGTCGCGGAACAGGTTGCCGGCTGCCTCGCCGACCTTCTCGTCCTCCAGGATGTCCGGGTACTTGCCGGCCAGTTCCCAGGCCTTGAAGAACGGCGTCCAGTCAATGTACCGGCTCAGTTCGGCCAGGTCGTAATCGTCAAAGCACTGCCAGCCCAGGACGTTCGGCCGCGGCGGCTGCCAGTTGGCCTGGAAGCGGTGTTGCCGGGCCTCTTCAATCGTCCGCAACCGGGTCTGGGCCCGCCGGCCGGCGTGCTGCTCGCGGACGTTCTCGTACTCGGCTTTGATCCCGCCGGCAAAAGTCGCCTTTTGCTCGCCCAACAGGTTAGACACCACCCCCACGGCCCGGGAAGCGTCGAGCACGTGGATGGTCGGCCCGCGCTGGTAATTCGGCTCAATCTTGACCGCCGTGTGGATTTTGGAAGTCGTCGCCCCGCCGATCAGCAGCGGCAGGCTAAAGCCCTCCCGCTCCATCTCGGCCGCCACGTGGCGCATCTCTTCCAGCGACGGGGTAATCAGCCCGCTCAGCCCGATAATGTCCACTTTCTCCCGCCGGGCCGTCTCCAGGATCTTGTGGACCGGGGCCATCACCCCCAGGTCAATGACCTCGTAGTTGTTACATTGCAAGACCACGCCGACGATGTTCTTGCCGATGTCGTGGACGTCGCCCTTGACCGTGGCCAGCAGCACCTTGCCCTTGGCCTGGCTGCCGTTGCCGTTGGCCTTTTCCGCTTCCAGGAACGGGACCAGGTAGGCCACCGCCTGCTTCATCACCCGGGCGCTTTTGACTACCTGGGGCAGGAACATCTTGCCCGCCCCAAACAGGTCGCCGACGATGTTCATCCCGTCCATCAGCGGCCCCTCGATGACGTGCAGCGGCCGCACCGCCTGCTGCCGGGCCTCTTCGGTGTCCTCGATAATAAACTCGTTGATACCCTGCACCAGGGCGTGGGCCAGCCGCTCGGCCACCGGGGCTTCGCGCCAGCGCAGGTCCCGTTCCTTCTTCTTGCCCTCGCCCCTGACCGTCTCGGCCAGCTCTACCAGCCGCTCGGTGGCGTCCGGCCGGCGGTTGAACAGTACATCCTCCACCCGTTCCCGCAGCTCCGGGTCCAGCTCCTCGTAAACGGCCAACTGGCCGGCGTTGACGATGCCCATGTCCATCCCGGCCTGGATGGCGTGGTAGAGGAAGGCCGAATGGATCGCCTCGCGGACGGCGTCGTTGCCCCGGAAAGAGAAGGAGATGTTGCTGAGGCCGCCGCTGACCAGGGCGTAGGGCAGCGTTTCCTTGATCCGCCGCGTCGCCTCGATGTAGGCCAGGCCGTACTCGTTGTGCTCCTCAATGCCGGTGGCGACGGCAAAGATGTTGGGGTCAAAAATAATCTCTTCCGGCGGGAAGTGGACCTGCTCGGTCAGGATGCGGTAGGCCCGGGTGCAGATGGCCACCTTGCGTTCCACCGTATCCGCCTGCCCCTGCTCGTCAAAGGCCATGACGATGACGGCCGCCCCGTAGCGCCGGGCCAGCCGGGCCTGGCGAATAAACTCGGCCTCGCCTTCCTTCATACTGATCGAGTTGACCACCGACTTGCCCTGGACGCACTTCAGCCCGGCCTCGATCACCGACCATTTGGAAGAGTCAATGACCACCGGTACGCGGGCAATGCCCGGCTCGGTGGCAATCATATTCAGGAAGCGGACCATGGCCACCTCGGCGTCGAGCATGCCCTCGTCCATGTTCACGTCAATCATCTGCGCCCCGTTTTCCACCTGCTGCCGGGCCACTTCCAGCCCTTCCTCGTACCGGCCGTTGAGGATCAGCTTGGCAAAGCGGCGCGAACCGGTGACGTTGGTCCGTTCGCCGATATTGACAAAGTTCAATTCGCGGCTGATGTTCAGCGGCTCCAGCCCGCTCAGCCGGCATTGGCGCGGCACCTGGGGAATCTGGCGCGGCGGCAGGTCGCGGACGGCCTGGGCGAAGAGCTTGATGTGGGTCGGCCCCGTGCCGCAGCAGCCACCGACGATGTTGACGAAACCGCTGGCCGCGTAGTCGCGCAAAATCTCGGCCATATATTCCGGCGTGTCGTCGTACTCGCCGAACTCGTTGGGCAGGCTGGCGTTGGGGTAAATACTGACGTAGGTGTCGGCAATGTGCGACAGCTCGGTAATGTACTCGCGAAAAGCGGCCGCTCCCAGCGAGCAGTTCAGCCCGGCAATCAACGGCTCGGCGTGGCGAACGGAGTTCCAGAACGCCCCGGTCGTCTGGCCGGACAGGTTCCGGCCGCTGGCGTCCACAATCGTGCCCGAAATCATGAGGGGTACGTGTACCCCCCGCTCCTCCAGCACCGATTTGATGGCAAAGATCGCTGCCTTGCCGTTGAGGGTATCGAAAATTGTCTCCACCAGCAGAATGTCCACCCCGCCGTCCAGCAACCCTCGAGTCGCATCGGCGTAGGCGGCCGCCAACTGGTCGAAGGTGACGTTCCGGGCGCTGGGGTCGTTGACGTCCGACGACAGGGAAGCGGTGCGGTTGGCCGGACCGAGCGAGCCGGCAACGAATTTTGGCGCCGATTCTGGATTGCGATTTTCGTAAGCGTCGCGGGCGGCGCAGGCCAGTTTAGCGGCAGCGTGGTTCATTTCGTAAGCCAGCGCTTGCAGGCCGTACTCGGATTGGGAGATGGCGTTGCCGTTGAAAGTATTCGTCTCGACGATGTCTGCCCCGGCCTCCAGGTAAGCGGTGTGGATGGCCTTGATAATCTCCGGCTGGGTCAGGTTGAGCACCTCGTTGTTGCCCTTCAGGTCGCTGGGATAATCGGCAAAGCGCTCACCCCGGAAATCAGCCTCCTCCAGGTGGTAAGTCTGGATCAGGCTGCCCATCGCCCCGTCCAGGACCAGGATCCGTTTCTGCAATTGTTCCTTCAGCCGCTGCGTTCGGTCCATGCTGCTACCTCGTCTAAAAATCGCGAATGCCACGAATGAGCGTACAACGCTTCACGAATGGCGCGAATGAAAATCTGAAAAATATTCGCGAAATTCGTTCATTCGCTCTATTCGCGATGAAAAAAGAAAGACCTCCCGGGAAGAGAGGTCTGTACACATTCATGGTGTCATCCCTCATCTTCCAGCAACCTTACCCTTTAGGTAAGGCCACTGCCGGACTTGGCACCTGCTGTGGGCGGCACAGTGGTTGCCGAGGCTTCGTCGGGCCGGTCCCTCCACCTCTCTGGATGAGCGGAAAGCAACTCCTGTTGCCTTCCTGCACATATGTAATTGTGCCAGAAGTGTATAACGTCCGGCGCGGCCTGTCAAATGAGGCTGGGTCAACGGGTGCGCGGCGTTTCTGTTGGTGCGGAGCATATTCACCGTTGAATTAAACTGTTTATACAAGTTAATACTTGACAAATTACCCTTGCTTTATATAATACAAGTAATATCTTGTATAAACACTTTCTAAACGGAGGCATTCCCCACGACAACCACAGATTTATCCCTAGAGGCAACCCTCGATAACCCCACTTATCAGGCGTAAATGACCGGTATGGCAAGCAACGCGGAAAATATTTCGGATGTCCAGCAGCAAATCCTGACCTTTATCAAGCAGCAAGGTGAAACGACCAATGCCAACATCGCCGAACATCTAGACGTTTCTTACGAAGCGGTGCGGCAGCAGCTACGCCAACTGGTAGCAGCCCAACTGGTTGTCTCGCGCAAGCGGCGTGATGAAGGCCAGCGTGCCGGTCGCCCTACCCAAGTCTATACCCTCAGTGCGGCCGGTGATCACCTCTTTCCCAAAGCATATGACGAGCTGGCGGTAGAATTGATCGATACGCTGGCGGCGGCGTTGGGACCCGAAGCGCTGCGACAGGTATTGGCCTCATTTACAGATGAGAATGTGCGCCAATGGGCGCACCATCTGCAAGACAAATCCTTGCTGGAGCGGTTGGAAGCGCTCAAGGGCATTTACCTGGAAAATGACGCCTATATGGCAGTCAGCCAGGATGAAGCCAGGGGTGAGCTGCGTCTGGTGGAACGGAACTGTCCTTTTTTGAACGTGGCCTCGCGCCGGCCAGCGTTGTGCAGCGTAACTGTCTCCACGCTGAGCCGGCTGCTGGGGTACACGGTCACGCGGGAAAAACGATTCCAGGATGGCGACGGCCGCTGCGTCTTCCGCGTCCATCTGCACCAACCGGTCAACGCCGAAGCTTTCCGCTTTGCCTATGAGGAAGAACTGAGCGACAGTGGTTGATCCAACCCGGCTTTTCCGCAGCCATGTAGACAGAGGATCTCCTCATATTTTGTAACCGAATACGACCGTTCCCAGCCACAGATAACCTGAGCCGCACGCGCTCAAGGGTGGGATCGTCTGTCTCTGCCACAACTGTTGGTTCTCCTGAAAAATCAAAAAGGAACACGATGAAGACAGATACAAATCACGAACCTACCAGCTACAGGAATGGACACGGCCGTAACCACAGCGCCTCTTCCCCCCCATCAGACACAGAAGATATCGTGCGTCAACTGCTGCGCGCCATTGGTGAAGATCCAACACGCCAGGGCTTACAGCGCACTCCGGACCGGGTGGCCCGCATGTATGGGGAGTTGACTGCCGGTTATCACATCGATCCTCATAAATTGATCAATGGGGCGCTGTTCGACGTGGATTACAGCGAGATGGTCGTGGTGAAGGATATAGAATTCTACAGCCTGTGCGAACACCATCTGCTTCCCTTCTTCGGACAGGCCCACGTGGCTTACATCCCCAGCGACAAGGTGATTGGCCTGAGCAAAATTCCGCGCATTGTGGAAATGTATGCCCGCCGCTTGCAGGTACAGGAACGGATGACCCAGCAAATCGCTGCACTGATTGATGAGGTTTTGCGGCCGCTGGGCGTGGCCGTTGTGATTGAGAGCCAGCACATGTGCAGCATGATGCGTGGCGTGCAAAAGACCAGCGCCCGCATGGTCACCAGCGCCTTGCTGGGCAGCTTTCAGTCCAATCCCCAAACCCGGGCGGAATTCATGAACCACATCGGCTAAAAAGGAGTTTACCCATGACCCATTACGCCTATCTCATCATTGGTGGCGGGATGACGGCCGGTGCAGCCGCTGCCGGCATCCGCGAAGTAGATAAAACTGGCGCCATCGGCATCATCGCCGCCGAACATGAGCCTCCCTACGACCGGCCCCCGCTGTCCAAGCAGTTGTGGACCGGGCGCAAGCAGTTGGAAGCGATTTACCATGAGCTGCCACCGGGTGTAGATTTACAAACTGGCCGTCTGGCGCAGCAGCTTGATCCCGAGCAGAAAAAAATCCTTGACGACCGGGGAGACCTTTTTACCTACGATAAGCTGCTGTTGGCAACAGGAAGTACGCCGCGCCAACTTCCCTTTGGCAAGGACAACATCATTTATTTCCGCACCGCCAACGACTACAGACATCTGCGGCGATTGTCCGATACTCATCAACGCTTTGCCGTCATCGGCGGTGGTTTTATTGGCTCCGAAATAGCGGCGGCGCTGGCGCTGCAAGGTAAACAGGTGACGATGATCTTTCCCGAGAAAGGGATTGGTAGCGCGCTCTTTCCGGCCGATCTGGCTGCCTACCTGAATGAATACTACCGGCAGAAACAGGTCGAGGTGCTGGCTGGAACAGCGGTGACGGGCGTAACTGGATCCGAAACAGATTTGACGGTAGTGACCAATAACGGCCGTTCCCTCCAGGTGCATGGTATCGTTGCCGGCATTGGCGTCAAACCGAATACGACGCTGGCCGAAAAAGCCGGTCTGGCCGTGGACAATGGCATCCTTGTCAACGAAAGGCTACAAACCAGTCATCCACACATCTTTGCGGCCGGGGATGTAGCCAACTACCCTGATACTCTGCTGGGGGTGCGCCGCCGCGTAGAGCACGAAGACGCCGCCAAATCCATGGGCCAGACAGCCGGGCGCGTTATGGCCGGAGCGGATGTCCGCTACGATTATTCCCCCATGTTCTATTCCGACCTGTTTGACCTGGGGTATGAAGCTATCGGCGAATTGGATGCCCGCTTGGATACGGTAGCTGATTGGCAAGAACCATACCAAAAAGGGGTTATCTATTATCTGCAGGACGGCCGTATACGCGCCGTCTTGCTCTGGAATGTCTGGGGCAAGGTGGACGAGGCGCGCCAACTTATTGCCACGGGCCGCCAATTTACCGCCTCAGCTTTGAAAGGCTATCTCAGTTAACAGCTAAGCGTAGGGCAAGTTTGTAAACTTGCCCTACGCTGCCATCACCCACTACTTCACTACACTAAAAGCGTCCAGCACCTCGCCGGCAAAGCCGTTGGCCGAGCCGTCCCAGTACATGCGGAAGATGCAACTGGTCGTGCTGCCCAGCGAGCCAGGGGTGCAGATAAAGATGTCGGCCCCGTCGCCGCTAACCCCGCTGACGGCAAAGGCCCCCAGGGTGGTCAGGTAAATCTCGCCATTGGGGTCGTCCTTCCAAACGCCGACGACATCCTCGTTGGAGTTGGTGCTCAGCCCCACGTCCGAGCCGTCAAAGTGCATGGCCCAGGCGCCGCTGGTCGTCGCTCCCAACGAGGTCGGGGTAAAGATGATCAGGTCTTCGTCATTCCCCGAGGCGCCGGTCACGCCAAAGGACCCCAGTGTGCTGACGATGACCTTGCCGTCGGCCGTATACTCAATGGCGTCAATGTCTTCGCTGCTGGTCGTCAGGCCCACGTCCGAGCCGTCAAAGAACCAGGTGAAAGAGCCGGCCGTGGTTGAGCCGGTCGAGGTCGGCGTAAACTTGATAATGTCCCGGTCTTCCACCGTCCCCAGCCCGGAAACGCTGAACGTGGACGAATCGAGGCTCAGCAGCAGGCTGCCGTCGCCCATCAATTCAAAGGCATCCACGTCGGTGCTGCTCAGCCCTACGTCCGAGCCGTCAAAGAACATGGACCAGATTCCTGTCCCCGTGTCATAAATGAGAATGTCTTCGTCGGCAAAGGAAACGCCGCCGGCCGTGCCGCTGGTGCTGGAACTGGCGTAGACCAGCTCGCTGACCGGCGGCGGGGCGGCCGGATCAAAGAATACGGCGCTGAAAGGTCCCCAATTGCCGGCGTTGTCCTGGCCCCGGATAAAGAGGGTGTGCTGCCCCGGGCTCAGGCCGCTGGTGTCAATGGTTGCCGAGACGCCCTCCACCGGGCTATTAAAGCTACCGTCGCTGGCGTTCAGGTTGCCGGTCAACGCGCCGCCGGCCCAGGGTGGGGTATCAATGTAGTAGACGGCGCTGGCCACGGCCTGGCCGCCGTTGGCGCTGTCGTTGATCGTCGCCGTCACGTTCACACTGTTGCTGCCAGTCGGACCGGCGACGATGTTGAGGGCATCCGGGCCACGAGCGGTCATATAGGGCGTCCGGGCGATCTTGGCCGCGTAAATAAAAGCCGGCCTATTCTCCGGCCACTGGACCGAATCTATCGTCGAGTAGGTGGGCATAAAGGCCGCGCCGACCTCAAAGGTAAACGCCGGCGCGCCCAGAACGCCGTAGACCCAGTCGTCGCTGGTGCCGCTGGTGCTGTAGAGGCACAACGACGGCTGGCACGACTGGTAGCCGTTGTAGGTGGCGAATTTGTCGCCGATGTCCTGCAGGCCGGTCATGTTGGGCGCGGCCGTCGTCGTGTTGCCCCACGGCCAGAGGACCAGCTCGCCGTAGCTGTGCAGCGTGATAAAGATACCGGTCGTGTTGTCCGGCGCCGGGTCCGTTTTGTTGGGGCCGCGCTGGTCAGGGATCAGCGTCAGCACGAAATTCTGCAACTGCGCCACCTCAGGTTCGGAGCCGGCCGATGGGCCGCGATAGGTCTGGGTGCAGGGGTCGCTGCTGCTGCCGCCGGTGTTCCACTCAAAGGTGTGGTTGCGATTCAGGTCAATGCCGTACTGGGTGCTGCTGGTAGGCGGCCAGTAGTTGCTGCAGCCGTTGCTGCGGTTGGCGTTTTTGCGTTGGTAATAGGGGCCTAACTCGACGATCCAGTGCCCGTCCGGGTTGGCCGTGGGCACGATGTAAATTTCGTGCCAGTCAACCAGCCAGGTGGCGTCGGCGTTGACCCCATAGCCGTCAATCAGCCAGTCGAGGAAGCGCATAGCCAGCTCAGGCGTTGTGATTTCCCGGGCGTGGATGTTGGCCATCAGCACGAAAACCGGCTTGTCCCCGCCGATGGCTTCGTTGGTCACTCGCATGGCCCGCAGGTCGTAGCCGGGCAGGGAATGGCCGGCCGGCGTCGTGCAACCGCCGATGCCCTTGCAGTAACTATCGCCGTAGTCAATGATTTCGGTTAATCCTGGATTGGCTGCGTTAATCGTTGCCAGCTCGGCGTACAGCTCGTCCGACGTCCGGTAACCGCCGTTAAACGTCCGCAGCAGGTCTACGTTGTGCATCTCCTCCGTCGCCGCGACGTCAATCTCCAGCCGCCAGCCGGCCTCTACTAACTCCTGGTACTGCTCCTCGTTGAGGGCCACCAGCACGTATTTTTCTCTGAGATTGTTGTATTCCCAGACATCGTACTCGGCCAGCCTTTCGATGTCGGCAATTTCCTGGTAATAGACGCGGGCGACGACGTCCCCGCTGTTGGGGCCAGAAGTGGCCTGGGCGCCAATGCTGCCCCGATCCATCAGCAGGGCCAGGCCGAGAATGACAATAGAGACCAACAATAAATCAAACCAAACCTGCTTTTTCATTCAATCCTCCTCCATAAACCTCCCGGAGGCTCCCGCCAAAGGCGACTGCCCGGTGTGGAAGCCTCCGGGAGGTTGCTTGTATGCAGGGCCAACCCTGGGAGTTGAGATCCCCTGTGGGCTGACCGTAATGAAAACTGCTTACCTTCATTGAGAGCCACCGTACACGACGACGCCGACGGCTTTCATACCCTATTTGATTTTGTGAACGATACGGTTTGGTACTACAGGGCTCTCCCGCCTGCCAACACCTGTAGTGGCTACATTGTAGCAGGTTTCAGGAAGATAGTACAGAGGTACTGGTCATAATATGCGGCCGGTCCAGCCACAAATAGACCCCCACCAGCAGCACCAGGGCCACTTCCCCCATGACCACGATAGCCCCCACCCCGAGCCAGGCCAGCGCCGGTAGGGCCAGCCAGGCGGGTGGGGCCGGGTTGGGCGGCAGCCAGGCAACGTCCATGGTTCCCCTCAGCCATAGGCCAAGCACCAGGATAAAGGCCAGAAAGAGAGACAGAAAAAGCGGCGCCACCAGGTCAACAAGTTGCAATCGAAAGTAGACCGCCACCGGCTCTTGCGGCAGCGTCGCCACCTGGTCCATCACCCGCCGCACAAAACCGGCCGGCAGGGGGGCGACAGGGTAGTGGATCAGCGCCTCGTCCAGCCATAGAGTGTGGTCCTCTTCTCGCTCAAACATGGTCTGTCTCCAGGTACTGTTCCAATGACTGCCGCAGCAAATGCCGGGCGCGGTGGATGCCGGTCTTCACCGTACCCAGCGGCAGGCTGGTCACCTCGGCAATATCGCTGTAGCTCATCTTTTGCAGGTGGCGTAGCGTAATCAACAGCCGGTACTGGGCCGGTAGCTCGTCAATGGCCAGGCGCAGCCGCGTCCCCAGTTCTTCTGCCAGCAGGCGGGCTTCCACCGGCCGCGCTTCCTCTAAAGCCGGCGGGCTTTCCTCCGGCTCCAGGGCGGCCAGCTCCCGCTTCAGCCCCGGTAGCCGGTTGTAGCACAGGTTGGTCACAATCCGGTACAGCCAGGTGCTGAAGGCCGCCTCAGCCCGGAAACGGGGCAGCCCCTGCCAGGCCCGGGCGAAGGCCTCCTGGGCCACTTCTTCGGCCTCCCCCGGTTGGTTCAGCGTCCGCAACGCCAGGTTATAGACGAAAGGCGCGTACCGTCTCACCAGGACCTCAAAGGCGGCCGTCTCCCCTCGCCGGGCGCGTTGAACGAGATACTGTTCATCCTCAGCGCGTTCATCCTCGGCCACCGTCAGCGTACGTCTCCTTACTGAATTAGACCACAGATTGGGGAAAAAGTTTCAAAAGAGGATTTGGAGATTGGAGCTTAGAGATTGGAGATTGGTGAAACTTTTGGCGGTGAGCGTGGTCTAATCAAGCAAAGTGATCGAACAACGTGAAGGAGAAAAACAATGCAAGACGTTCCAGAAATCCTGGCCGTAGGCTGCTCGATGGCCCTCTTTTTGGGTGTTATTTTTGGCTTCTTTGCTTTCTTGCGCTATATGCGCTACAAGGAAACGCTGGCCCTGGCCGAGCGGGGGCTGGTCCGGCCGGGCCACGTGGGCAACGGCAACGGCCGGGGCACGTTACGCTGGGGACTGGTCACCTTTTTCCTGGGGCTGGCCCTGTGCATGGGTATGTGGCCGATCGGCTTTTTCGTCTACTCGCCCGGCGACGGCGTCCCATTTGGCCTGGGGCCGTGGATGCTGGTCGGGTTGCTGCCCATGTTCTTTGGCCTGGCGCTGCTCGTCCTCTACGCCCTCGGCCGGAGTGAAAGCCCACCCATCATCGCCCCCTCCGCCAGCGAAGAAGACGCCGCCCCGCCTAGCAAGTATAAAGGCGAGGAGTGAGCCTGATGAAAGATCTCTATGTATACCCTTTTCCGGCCGTCAATATCATTGAAAGTGGCCGGCCGCCGCCGGTGCTATGAGTTTGATATGTCTTTTTAATGTCTAGGAAATTATACTTTGAGGGTGGGAACGATGCCCGATGAAAGTCAGAGCCGGGCCGCAAACGAGAAGCCAAGCAATAGGTTTCCCGAGGCGTTTT
>JAKEFB010000203.1 GCA_022616275.1 Chloroflexota bacterium | reverse complement strand
GCCGTTGGCTACACCGTCTCCAGCAGCGCCATGAACCCGGCCATTCGTTACGCTGCCCGGCTGGCCACCGACCCGCCGGGGACACTGCAAACCGAGGCGGTGCTCATCAACCCGGCCGGCTCGCAGACCGGTTCCAACCGTTGGGGCGACTACGCAGCCATGGGCATTGACCCGGCCGACGACTGCACCTTCTGGTACACGAATGAGTATTATCCTGTCAACTCCGCCAACCAGTGGAAGACTCGCGTCGGCGTTTTTAAGTTCCCAACGTGCGGTGGTGGCACGCCAACACCCTCGCTCACGCCAAGCCAGACACCCACGCCCAGCCAGACGCCCACACCCAGCCAGACACCCACGCCGAGCCAGACGCCTACGCCAGGCGCTGTACCGGACAATTTTCTGCCCCTTGTCCGCCGCGATATTCCGCCCACGCCCACACCGACTCCGACGCCTCCTCCAAGTTGGCTGACCATTGTCAGCGAAAATTTTGAAGGCGCGTTCCCTGGGCCCTGGCAGGTTGTTGACAACAATCCAGGAGGGGGTGTGCATTTTTGGGGCCAACGCAATTGCCTGCCCAACGCCGGCGCCTTCAGTGGTTGGGCAGTCGGCGGGGGCGCCAACGGCGCCGGCCTGCCGTGTGGCAGCAACTATCCCAACAACGCCACGAGCTGGATGGTCTATGGCCCTTTCAGCCTGGCGGATGCCACGGCGGCCGATTTAACCTTTCAACTCTGGCTAAACACCGAGTTGAATTTCGATGGGTCATGCCGGCTGGCTTCTATTAACGGGAACAATTTCTTCGGCAATTGTTCGACGGGGAACAGCAATGGCTGGATTGCTCAAACGCTCGATTTAAGCAATGTCTTTACCCTGGGTAACTTGATCGGCCAACCGGCGGTATGGGTCGCTCTATACTTTACCAGCGATCCCACCATTACTCTGCCTGTTGGGGCGTACGTAGATAACATCGTTTTACGCAAGTTTGTGCCGCCAATTAGCGGCGCTGCGCCGGCGATATTCCCTGCACAACCGACGACCTACCCGGACACGATCACTGAGTTCTATTACGAAGTCGTGCTCCAGCCTTGACACCGTAAAAGTTAGAGTGAAAAGTTAGAGTTAGAGTGTTTTTCACTCTAACTCTAACCGGGTTTTGGCAAGGCCAAAACCTGACTCTAACTTACCTGAACCACCGGCCGATAAGCTCAACCTGGAAGCGGTAGCCGTTTCCGGTTGGCTCGATCAACTCTCGTTGGACTAGCCGCTCCAGCGTGGGTCGCAGTTCGGGCGGCGCTGCTTGCTGCTGGTCCGCTGCCTTGCCGGCCAGCGAGCGCAGGAACGCCGCCCCGGCCGCGTCCACCTGGTTGCGCTCGATGTCGGCAAAAAAGAAGCTGCCGTGGCCCAGTGCTTCGGGCACGGCCGCTTCCACGTCGGCCACCGTCGCCAGGCGACGAACGGCCGGGGCCTGCTCGTTTTTCAGGGCCACAATCTCGGCGCACAGCAATTGGACCAGGAAAGGGTGGCACCGGGTCAGGGCCAGGACGCGCGCCACCGCTTCCGGTTGGTAACGCAGGGCAAAGCCCTGGACCGGCCGCTCGATAAGCTGGCGGGCCTCGTTTTCTTGCAAATACCCCACCTGGACCACCTGGACGTTAATCAGGTAACTGGACCAGCGTTGTAGCTCTTCCAGCGTGTGCGAGGCCGAGAGCAGCACTTTAAATTTCGGCCGGTGCTGGATGAGGTGGCGCAGCATGCCCAGGACCGGGCCTTCCTCGAAGCGGCCGGTGCCCAGGGCCTCTTCCAGCGCTTCCAACTCGTCCAGGGCCAGCAGGGCCAGGCGGGCGCCCAGCGCTGCTTCAACGCTGTCCAGCCACTCGTCAAAGATTGTAAAAGGGTCGGAAGCCAGCGCCTCGCGGCTAAGCGGCGGCAGGACCAGTCCGTGCTGCCGGCCGGCGTTCGCCAGGCCGCGAGCCAGGTTGTAGAGAAAGCCGGCGTGGCCGGCCGCCCGCGACGCCGGCCCTTGCAAGTCTACAAAAAGAGGCACGATGGTGCTGGGCAGCAGCCGGCCCAGGTTGTTCAGCAGCGACGTCTTACCCATCCGCCGCTGGCCGTAGAGCAGGATGGGCGGCCGGCGGCGGTCCAGCAGCAGTTGCTCAATCCGGCCGCTGATGTCCGTCCGGCCGACGAACAGCGCTTGCTGCTCGCTGAGGGGCACGCCGATAATGTAAGGGTTGTCAATTTCCTGGCGGGCGTCGGCCTCGGCCGCCAACTGGTGGACGTGGCCGGCCACCACTTCCCGCCACTGGCCGGCTACCGGCCGGAAGCGGGCGGCGTACGGCTCGCTGCTGCGCGTCAATTCCCGGACCAGGCCGTCCAGCCGCTCTTCTACGGCGCTGAGGGCCAGCCGCTGGTTATAGGGACTTTCCTGCTGCAGGCCGGCGGCCACGTCCCGGCTGGCCCGGCTGAAGCTACGCAGCAGGGCGCTGCCCGGCCCGGCCAGCTCGCCGGCCGCCAGGGCCTGGTGGGCCTGGCCAATGGCGGCTACGTGCTGGCAGCCGGCCAATTGGCGGGCGTCCAGCTCGATTTGGGCTTCGCGGGCGGCCCAGCGCTGCCGGCTGCGGGCCAGGAACTCCAGCGCCGCCCGGGCTTCGGCCGGGTCGTGCTCCATGACCAGGACCAGGTGCTCGTGGAGACCCAGGAAGCGCAGCGGCTGCTCGCTGTCCCAGAAAGCGGCGTGCTGGCGCAGGCGGGGCGGCCGGCGCTTCTTGCCCAACCCCTGTTCGTCGCCGCGCAGTAACAGGAAGTTCCACAGCACCTGGAAGGGATAGGAGACGACCGGCCGCCACCAGGGCAACGTCAGCCCCAGCAAAATGACCAGCAGCCCCATCAGCAGCGTTGGCCAGAAGGGGGCAATCAGGCCGGAGGCGAAGACGCCAACGCCGCCGGTCATGCCGGCCACAGCCACCGCCCCGGCCTCCCGGCCGCCCACCCACCGGGCCAGCAGGTAACTGAGGCCCAGCAAGGTGCCGGCCAGGGCGACGGTGTTGCCGGCCCGTAGAAAAAGTTGCACGGCGTTAGACGGGACCTCGGCCAGGGCAAAGATAGCTCCATTTTCGGCCAGGGGCGATGGCGCCTGAAGAACCATTAAGGCCAGCGCCAGGAGTGGCGTAGTCACGGCGGCAAAGGCCAGCCCGCGCCCCCAATGGCCGGTGCGCCAGCCAAAGACCACCGTGCTGACCAGGCCGTAAAAGGCGGCCAGGGCCAGCTCAGCCCGGACCACCCCTTGCAGGGCAATATTGGCCGTCCAGATGGCCAACACGTAGACCAGGCCGCTGGTCAACACCCCGACGACCACGCCGCCGGCCCGCCGGGCCAGCGAGTACGTGGGCGGCCGTTCGGCCTGGTGCGTCGCCGGGTAGATGGTCAGCGTCGCCCCCAGGCTGGCGGCCAGGCTAAGCAGCAAGACGAGCGGCAGCCCGGCCTGGCCCAGGATAATGGCCGGGCCGGCGACCACGCCAAAGGGCAGGTTGACAAAGAAGCTGATAATCAGGCTGCTGGCCACGGCCGCCGCCAGGCCGCCGACCATCAACAACAGGATCTGCGCCGCCGGCCGGCCGGCCGCCCACCACAGGCCGGCGGCCACGGCCGTGGCCAGGAACGGCCAGACCAGATGAGTCATGACCAGCAGCCGGCGCAGGCCGGCATTGCTCCACTGCGCCCGGCCAAGCCCGGCCAAGCAAAAGTCGAGGGGTAGGGTGGTGTCCAGCCGGCCGAGGTGGTTGTGCCAGGCCGGCGGGTGGAAAACCAGCCAGAACAGCAGTTGCAGGCTGCCCACCAGTAGACCGGGATGCAACAACGGCGCGTTGGTGTAGGCGCTTTGGGGGGTGGAGTTTTGAGAAGGAGGTTTCACAAGGTTAATAGTAAAGTTAATCCAGGGCGTCGTCATTGATACAGCCCTGAAATCGAAAGTCGTCACTGGCCATTTCGAAGATTTCCACCATTTTTTCAGGTGTATCCGGTTGGACAAGCAGTATTTCCCTGGCAGGCAACTCAGTGACTTTGTTAAAGGCGCAGGGAAGGTAGCCACCCAGGTTACCGGTGAACACCGGCCCGATAATTAGTCCCTCGCTGATGTAAATGTAGAACCGTATGTCTTCACCATCGTCCGCATCTAGAGCCGCATACGCGTCGGGGTTTCCCAATGCACTGAAAATGGTCCCGAGAGGCATATCGTACTTCGGGTTCTCCAACGGATCAGGATTTAGAAGGAACATAATGTAAGATATTGTTCCTTCACTTGTTGGGAACACGTTTACCAACATGGCCATCCGTGTTTGTGCCCAAGAAATGTGCCGAAAGGATGACACGTCGTCCATTGACGAGATACCTGGCTGAAGGTCCAGCCAACAGGGCACTGAACAACCCGCCTTGCTGGCCAGTACCATTTGTAGCCTGGCTTCTGGCGGGAGGGAAAGCGCGCGCAGCCAGACGGTGACGACAAGGCACACCGGAGCAATGGCGCCAACCATCAGGATAAGGGCAAGGTATCGCGCTCTGAATTTGCCGAACATTTTGGCGATGCCAGGCGTGCTATTGTTCCAGGCCGGCCGCGACGGCTACCAGCATCTTGAATTCTTGCACAACTTCATCGTCCGGCCAATAGGCGGCGACCCGGTTTACGTCCTCGACCAGCGTTGCCAGGCTGTTGTTCCGCCAGGCAGCGCCCGGCCGCCGGTGCTGTTGGGCAAAGGTGGCCCATAGGCCGGGCAGCCCTCACCGTTGCCGGGGCCGGTGCCCACCTGGGAAAAAACGTTGCCAATTTGAGGGCCGAGTAAACTCAGCGTGGCGGCCGAGGCCATGACCACGAAAAGCAAGACCAGCCCCACCTCCAGTAAATGCCGGGGTTTCATGTTTCATCTCCTAAATTTCGACACGAATTGCACGAATGGATGCCGGGACTCCCCCCTGTACCCCCATCAATGCTCCGGCCGTGTCAACCGGATACCCATGACCATGCCGGCAATGATCGAGATAAGGGACACAATAATGAGAGTGGAGAAGCTGATTTCTAACATGCTCTCAGGATAGCGGCCGGGCGGGTGGACTGTCCTCCACCAAAAGGTGGATTGGGGGTGGAAAAGGGGCAGGGGAGCAGGGGGACAGGGGGACAGGGAATAATGTATCCAGATTTGTATCCTTTTGATGGACTGGGGTGGATGGACAAGTGGTCGGCGTTCCGTCTATCCTACAAGCAGAGAGGGAGGAACAAGCTGGCCCACTTGATACAAGAGAAAAACTTCCTCGCGGGGGGAGGAAGCAAAATTCAAAAGGAAGAAGGAGAGATGAAAGAATTTTTACAGGGCAAATGGTTCAAGCACCCCCTGCACCCGATGCTCGTTCACCTGCCTACAGCCTTGTGGACGGCCGCCTTCGTCTTTGACCTCCTGACCCAGTTCGGCATTGGCGGCAACCCCCTGGTGCGCACATCGTTTTATGCCATTGGTCTTGGCTTACTGGTTACCCTGCTGGCAATTCCGACCGGCCTGGCCGACTGGTTAGACATCAAGCCGGGTAAGCCGGCTCGCAACTTGGGGCTGTATCACCTGGCCCTGAACGCGACGGCGACGGTCGTCTGGGCTACGAATTTCTTTCTGCGGCTGGGCGCCCTGGAAGACAGTGCCGTCCGGCCGACCCCCTTTGTCTGGCTTTCCGCCCTGGGAACGATCCTGCTTTTTGTGGCCGGCTACCTGGGCGGCCGGATGGTCTATGCTTATGGCATTAGTGTAGCCCGTCACTCCAAGGAAAAATGGCGGCGCATCGCCCAAGAGGGAGGCGCCAACTTGCCCCCCCGGTAAGGAGTCGAGGTTATGTTCAAAGAGCTGTTACAAGGTAAACCTTTTGGCCATCCCCTTCATCCGGCACTCGTTCACCTGCCGATTGGCCTGTTCATTCTCACGCTGCTGCTCGACCTGGGCAGCCTGGCGCAGCCCGGCAATGGCCTGGTGCGCGGCGCTTTCTATACCCTGATTGGCGGCGTGGCTACCGCTTTACTGGCGGCTATTCCCGGCCTGGTGGACTGGTCGGATATTCGCCAGGACCATCCGGCCAAAAAGACGGCCACCCTTCACCTGGCCTTGAACCTGACGGTCGTCGGTCTGAATGGGGTGAGCCTCATTCTCCGCTACGGGTCGCTCGACGCCGGCGCGACCCCGGCCGCTCCTCTCGCTTTGTCGTTGTTGGCCGTCGTTATCCTGTCCTACTCTGGTTACCTGGGCGGCACGCTGGTTTACACCGACGGCATCGCCGTCGGCCGCCACCGCCGCCACACCGCCACGCCCCGCCAGACCGTCCATCTGTCTGCGGAGCAACGAGCCGGCCGGTTCGTCCCAGTTGCCAGGGCTGACCAGCTTGGCGAGGGAGAAACGCTGCGCGCCGAAGTAGATGGCACGGTCATGACCATCGTCAAGGTAGACGGCCGATTCTATGCCTTCCAGGAATTTTGTACCCACCGCTTTGGTCCCTTATCGGAAGGCAGCCTGCGCGACCACGAAATCATGTGCCCCTGGCACCGTTCTTGCTTCGACGTGCGCACCGGCCAGGTGACCCAGGGGCCGGCCAAAACAGACCTCAAGACCTTTGAAGTAGCCGTAGCCAACGGCCAGATCCAGGTAAAACTATTGCCGGCCGCCCCTGAACCGGGGCGCAAAGATGGCTACGATCAAGTACGGGAACGGGTTCGATTAACTCAGAGGTAAACCGAACCACATAACCACATAACTACACGACTAGACAACTACAAGAGCTTCAACTCCCTGGCCCGGGCCACCGCCTCAGTCCGGTTGCGGACGTTGAGCTTACCGTAGATGTTGTTGACGTGCGTCTTGATCGTGCTGACGGCGACGACCAGCCGGCCGGCAATTTCCTGGTTGGACAGCCCGGCGGCGATGAGGCCCAGCACTTCTAATTCCCGCTCGCTGAGCGGCTCCGGCAAGGCGACCGGGCGGCCGGCCGGTTCCTCTACGGCAATGGCGGCTAACTGGCGTAGCGCAGCCGGGCGCCAGCCATCCCCGCTTTCACCCTCTTCCAGGGCAAAGAGACGCTCGCGGGCCAGGATTTGCAGCGGGTAGGGCCACCGGCCGCTTTGCTCCAGCATCCAGGCCACGTCGGCCGGAGCGAAGGGAATGGGCGAGCTGGCCAACAGGTGGCGAGCGTCCTCCTCGGCCAGCGGCCCCAGAGTGGTTGTATAACCGAAAATATTGAAGAACGGCGAGCCCAGGCCGCCCCGCCGGGCCAGCTCGTGGGGCGGCTCGTGGGTGGCCAGGATAAAGGCCAGCCGGCCGCCGGCCTGGTTGGTGGCCAGCGAGCGCAGGCTCTCCCAGAAGGCGTCGTCCAGCGCCGGATAACGCGCCAGGGCCACCCCGATTTCGTCCAGCAGCACCACCGTGGGCGCCTTCACCCGGCCGCTGGCGGCGTTCAAAAAATGGTCCAGGTCGCACGGCTCTGGGGCCGGCAGCCCCAGCCCGTCCAGCAGGTGGCGCAGCAGCGTTTCCGGCCGGCCCAGCCGGGCGTCCTGGAAGTCCACAAAGATCCAGTGGTAGCGCTCCGCTTGGGGCAGCCACTCCTGGCGCTGCTCCGGCCGCAACTCGTCGGCGGCCGCTGTGGGCAGCCTTCTCAGCGTGTGCAGCAGTGACGTTTTGCCGGAACGCCGGGGGCCGATGATGGCCGCGTTTTGCAGCGGCGCGTGCCGGAGCAGGCTGAAGATGCGCCGCACCTCCCGCTGCCGGCCGAAGAAGCGGCCGGGGTGGAGGATGGGCGGGCCGGCGATGAAGGGGGGTGGGGCGTCGTTCATGGTTGTAGTTGGCCGTCAGCGTGATTATACTCATTTTCAGTAGATCGAAATGCCCTGGGAACGAAGATACATCATGTTATTGGCCTTAGATTTTGGTGGAACCAAGCACACGGCCGCCGTGTGGGTTCCGGGCGAGGCGGGGTGGCGCGCCCACCGGCGGGCCTTTTCGCCACCCGGGGCCGACGCCGGCTATGATATTGGGACGATGCTGGCCCTGGCCCGCGAGGCGCTGAGCGGGGCGCGGCCGGCGGCCGTCGGCGTCAGCTTTGGTGGGCCAGTAGATTTCGACCGCGGTGTGGTCCGGCTGTCCCACCACGTGTCCGGCTGGGAGGATGTGCCCTTACAGCAATTGTTAGAAACGGAATTCGGCGCGCCGGCCGCCGTGGACAACGACGCCAACGCCGCCGCCCTGGGCGAGCACCGCTTTGGAGCCGGCCGGGGCCTGGATAGCCTCCTCTACGTGACCGTCAGCACCGGGGTAGGTGGTGGCTGGATTCTGGCCGGCCGGCCGTGGCGCGGCGCAGGTGGCCTGGCCGGAGAGATTGGCCACACCGTGGTGGACCCGGCCGGCCCGTTGTGCCTGTGCGGCAAGCGCGGCTGCGTCGAGCGGCTGGCCTCGGGGCCGTATATGGCCCAGGATTGGTTGGCGGGGCAAGAAGAAGAGGGGGAGATGAGTTGGCCCGGCCAACTCCGGGGACAAGGAGCGGCGACCGGAGGTCGCGGGGAGAGGGAGGTGACAGGGGCGATGGTGGCTGAGTGGGCGGCCGGGGGAGACGCCCTGGCCCAGAAGATCCTGGAGCGAGGAGCCTGGGCGCTGGGGGTGGGCATCGGCAATGCCGTTAACCTGGTTAATCCGCAGCGGGTGATCCTGGGCGGCGGGGTAACGAAAGCCGGAGAAGCGTGGTGGGCCGCTGTGCGGCACGCTGCCCGCGAGACAGCCCTGCCGGAAGTGGCAGTGGAGATTGCCCCGGCCGCGCTGGGAGATGACGCCCCGCTATGGGGGGCGGCTGCCCTGGCCAGAGAAGCTGGCAATCAATAAGAGCTGTGGCGTGTTTTCGCTGGCGAAAACCAGTCTCTGACCGCCCCACACCGGGATGGCAAGCGTTTATTGGATAAAGCTACTCTGCCCCGCGCCAGGCACGACTTGAGCGAGACTGGTTGCGAAAGAGCCAGAGAATCGGGTAAACTATTACTGGTTGCGCCAGATAGAAAGGCCACCCGTTGCCTCGTAATTTGCCAGGTGGCCCCCCAATCGTTGCTGTTTAGATAGTAATCCAGGCCTGGTCAGGTTGCGGAGTTTCAGACGCGCCAGGCCAGATTATCCCGGCGGCGTCGGTACGCTGAATAGTTCCCCATAAGCTTTGGCCGGCGGTAGTGGAGCAATGGCGACGATATTAGTTGTAGACGATAGCCCGACTAATCGAGAGTTCCTGGTCACTCTATTGCAGTACGCCGGCCATCGCTTGCTGGAGGCGGCCGATGGTGCCGAAGGGTTGGCAACCGCGCGAGCCGGGCGGCCGGACCTGATCATTGCCGACATTCTCATGCCGACGATGGACGGCTTCGAGTTTGTCCGCCAAGTGCGGGCCGATCCGGCCATTGCCCAGAGCCAGGTTATTTTTTGTACGGCCGCTTATCAGGAGCACGAGGCCCGCAACCTGGCCAGGAAGTGTGGCGTAACTGAGATCCTGACCAAGCCGGCCGAGCCGGAGGATGTTCTCCATACAGTGAGTCGAGTCCTTGGCCTTAGCCGGCCGCCGGTTGCGCCCTCGACGGGAGCAGAATTTGATCGGGAACACCTGCGCCTGCTGACCGACAAGCTATCTCAAAAAGTGGCCGAGCTGGAAGCGATAAGGCTGCGCCTGGCGCCGGCTAAACTGAGCCGGCCGTTGGCTCCTGAACACGATCTGGAGCCATTGCTTGAGGATGTCTCGGCCGCCGGGCGCCAGCTCATCGGCGCGACCTATGAAGCTCTGCGCGAAAGCGAACAACGATTGCGCCAGTTGGCCGAAAACATCCACCAGGTCTTCTGGATGACCGACGCCGAACAGACCCGAATGCTGTATGTCAGCCCGGCTTACGAGGAGGTGTGGGGAGTTACTTGCCAGAGTTTGTACGAGCGGCCGCTCTCCTTCCTGGACGCCGTCCACCCAGAGGATCAGGAGCGAGTGCGCCTGGCCCAGGCGGAGAAAGCCAGCGGCCAGTATGACGTTGAGTATCGCCTTATCCGGCCCGATGGTTCTATCCGCTGGATCTGGTCGCGGGCCTTTCCAATCCGCAACGAGCATGGTGTGGTCTACCGGATTGCCGGTATTTCGGAAGACATTACCCAGCGCAAGCAAGTAGAACGATTGCGCGAAGATGTGACCCGGACGATGGTCCACGATTTGCGCAATCCGCTTGACAACATCATCGGGGCGCTGGATATGCTACAATTGCATTTTCCTGAAGAAGCACACAGTGTAGCCCACAAATTTCTCGCCGTGTGTTACCGAAATAGCCAGCGAATGCTGATCCTGGTCAACACCATCCTGGACGTGAGCCGCCTGGAAAGCGGGCACATGCCCCTGGAACGCCAGGAGACTATCCTGGCTGACCTGGTTGGCGAGGCTTTCCATTTACAAATGGCCCAGACTGAAGAGAAGGCTCTTTTGCTGAGGCAGGAGTTAGACCCGACTTTACCACTGCTCTGGGTTGATCCGGCGTTGCTGGGCCGTGTGCTGCAAAACCTGATCGGCAACGCCGTTAAGTTCACCCCTAGCGGCGGGACTATCCGGGTGGCGGCCGGGCTGGACCCGTCGCCCGGCCGTCTGCCAATGGTCCGCGTCACCGTTAGCGATACCGGACCAGGCATCCCGGCCGATTTGCAGGACCGCCTGTTTCAGAAGTTCGTCACCGGCCGGCAGCCAGGCCGTGGCAGCGGGCTGGGGCTGGCTTTTTGTCGGCTGGCAGTGGAAGCGCACGGCGGCAGCATTTGGGTTGAACCGGTCGCCAGTGGGGGCAGCGCCTTTCACTTTACCCTGCCCTTGTTAAAATAGAACCCCGCAGGTCTTGCAGGTACGATAGTTCGTGCCCGACCTGCGGGGTTTGGAATTGCCATTGAAACGCGGCCTAAATAGGGTAACATTACCTCTAGCTTTGGGATAGCTAACCTGGAGGGGTAGATGCTTTATGTCAACTAATCAGCGGATAGAGGCTGAACTGCAGGCCCGGCCCGACTTTGCTCTACACGTGATGAACGCTATGGGCCAGGGACTGACGGTGACCAATCTGGAGGGACGTTTTGATTACGTCAATCCGGCCTTTGCCCGCATGGTGGGACTAACGCCAGAACAGTTAATCGGCAAAACACCCTGGGATTTCACTTTTCCTGGGGACGAAGCGATTCTTGACCAGATCCGCGCCGAACGTCTGGCCGGCCAGACGACCACCCACGAAATCCGGCTGAAACGGCCGGATGGAGGTGAACTGTACGTCCTGGTGACGGGCGTGCCGCGCTGGCACGCGGGGGAGGTGATAGGGGCTATTGCCGTCCTCACCGACATCAGCGAACGCAAGAAGGCCGAGGAGAAAATACAGCGCCAGAACGCTTACCTGGCCGCCCTGCACGAGACGACTCTGGGACTGGTTAACCGGCTGGAACCGACCGACTTGTTGGAGAACATTATTGCCCAGGCGGCGAGCCTGCTGGGAACGCCACACGGCTACCTTTACCTCGTCGAAAGCGGGCAGGCCGAGCTGGAACTCAAAGTTGGCGTGGGCCTCTTCGACCGGCTTATCGGTTTCCGCCTGCAAACAGGTGAAGGCATGGCCGGCAAAGTACAACAGACCGGCCAGCCACTGGTGGTCAACGATTACGACGCCTGGCCAGGACGTTCGATGGGCATCCCATACGGTCTTATTCAGGCAGTCATGGGCGTCCCGCTTCACTCTGGTGCAGAGGTCGTCGGCGTCCTGGGCATGGCCTACGTGGAAGGCGGCCGGACTTTTACCGACGACAAGGTTGAATTGCTGTCCCGCTTTGCCCAACTGGCTTCCCTGGCGCTTGACAATGCCCGGCTTTACGCCAACGCCCAGCAGGAGCTTGTGGAGCGCAAACGAGCTGAAAGGCGCAGTGCGGCTTTCGCCAGCCTGGCCCAGGAGTTGAATTCCATCACTTCGGCCCAGGAAGCGGCCAGAATCGTCGTGAGGGTAGCTGACGAGTTGATCGGCTGGGATGCCTGCTCTCTCAGTCTACGTATCCCGGGTTCGGATTGGATGCGCACGGTTCTAAATATGGACCTGGTAGACGGCCGGCGCGTAGAAGTACCGCCAGTCCAGCCAGGAGGAGGGGAACCCAGCTCTATGGCCCGGCGGGTGATGGTCGAGGGGAAGCAACTGATTCTCCGGCCGGTCGAGGCAACCCCTTCCCCTGAATTCACCCGCTTTGGCGACGTTAGCCGGCCGTCGGCCTCGCTCCTGTACGTGCCCATTCGCAACGGCCCGCACGTTACCGGTGTGCTGACCATCCAAAGCTACACCGCCAACGCCTATACCCTGGAAGACCTGGACACCTTGCAAGCCCTGGCCGACTACGCTGCCGGCGCCTTAGACCGGATTCGCGCGGAGGAAGCGCTGGCCTACGAGCATGACCTGCTCCAGGCGCTTATGGACGATCTGGGCGCCCAAAAAGAACTGTTTGAAAACCTGGTGGCCGTGGCCAGGGCCACGACCGAGCGCCCTGACCTGGAAGCCACGCTGCAAAACGCCCTGGACGTGGCCGCTTCTCTAACCCAGGCCGATCGCGGTAGTCTCTTCCTGTTGGACGAAGGTGGCCGGGTGATCCAGTCTATCCTGGTTCACAACCAGCGGGTGACGCCGGCCGTGCGCCTGGCCCACGCCGGCCGGGTGCTGCAAGAAGGGCTGGCCAGTTGGGCTGTTCGCCAACGCCAGGCGGCGCTGATTGTGGATACATTGACCGATGAACGCTGGTTAGAGATACCGGAACAGCCGTTGTCGGCCCGCTCAGCCTTGAGCGTGCCGATTCTCAGCGGGTCGGTCGTGTTAGGTGTCTTAACGTTGACCCACTCGCAGCCGGACCACTTTACCGGGAACCAGGCCCTGCTCATGCAAGCCGCGGCCGACCAGATGTCCCTGGCCCTGCGCAACGCCCAGGTCTTTGAAGCCCAGCGCCAGGCCGCCGCCCGCCAGGCTGCGCTCTATGGCGTTCTGGATGCCGTTAGCCAGACGCTGGACGTGGAGAGTGCCGCACGACTGGCCGTCCGGGCTATCCACCATGCCACCGGTTGGCCCAACGTCGGCCTGTTATTGAGCGAGCCCGGGCAAAGGCATTTGAGGGTGGTGGCCAGTACCCGCTCCGAAGCGGTCGTCAACCAGACCATCCCCGTTACCCAGGGCGTCGTCGGCCGGACCTTTGTCACCGCCAGGACCCAACACGTGCCCGACGTCCGTCTCGACCCGGATTATATAACCGTTTCCAACACAGTGGCCCTTAGCGAGCTGGCTGTTCCCTTGCTACGTGAAGGAAAGATTCTCGGCGTCCTGAACCTGGAGAGAAATGAACTGGATGCCTTTGACGAGGAGGACATCCTCCTGGCGGAATCGCTGGCTGGGACCGTAGCCCTGGCCCTGGATAATACCCACCTCTACCGGGAGCTGAACGCGCACCTGGCCGACTTGAGCATGTTATATGGTGTGGCTCAAATGGTAACCCATTCTCTGAGGCTGGAGGAGGTGCTCCCGGAAGCCTTGTCGGCTATTCTAACTTCCATGAATTTTGAGGCCGGACTGATAGCGCTGGCTGGCCCGGTGGATGGTCAGTTGCGCCTGGCCACTTCTCAGGGCCTTTCGCCGGAGTTAACCGCCTATTTTCAGGGGCGGCGATTCGAGGATACCCTATCCGCCTATGCCCACCAGCGGCAAGAGAGCTTCATCCTGGCCGACCTTGAGCACGATGGCTTGCTAGGAGATGGCGAAAGGGTCCAGGAGATGGCCAGCCTGGGGGTGCGGGCCTTTGCCACCGTCCCCTTGTTACATCACGGCCAATCGCTCGGCGTTGTTTCCCTTTTTGCCGGGCGGCCGCTGCTGGCGACCACCAGCCCGGCGTCGTTGCTGGCGGCCGTCGGCCACCAGATGGCCAGCGCCATCGCCAACGCCCGGTTACACCAGGTGGTTACTCAGAGTCAGGTCCAGTTGCAGGCCCTCGTCGAGGCCAGCCGCGACGGAATTATCCTGATCAACATGGAGCGGCAAATTCTGGTGGTGAACGCCGCGGCGCTCAGATTGCTGCGTTTGCCTGGCCAGCCGGCCAATTGGATCGGCCGGTCCATTGCCGACGCCTTCGGCCGGCTAAAGCGCCACGCCCCGGCCGTGGTCCGGGTCACGTTAAGCGAGATGCGCCGGGTGCAACGCGGGGATGAGCCACCGGGCGAGGGTGAATATGAGGTTTCCCCTTACATTATCCGCTGGACCAACCTCCCTGTCCTGGTCGGCGAGTTCGCCCTCGGCCGGCTGTTGGTGCTTCACGACGTGACCCAGGAGCGGCTGCTGGAGGAGATGCGGGAAGACCTGACCCACACCATGGTCCACGATTTACGCAATCCCTTGACGGGCATCCTGGGTGCCCTGGAGGTTCTACAGGCGAGCGCCGGCGTGGAACCGGGCAGCACCCAACAGCGGCTTTTGGCCATTTGTTACCGCAATGGCCAGCGGATGATAAATCTGGTCAACGCCATCCTGGACGTCAGCCGCCTGGAAAGCGGCCAGATGCCGCTGGAATACCGGGAGCTGATCCTGGCCGACCTGGTGGCCGAAGCGCTGCAGTTGCAGGGGGTGCTGGCCAGCGAAAAAGAGATCGTCCTGGAGAACGAAGTAGACCCGGACGTGCCGTTCGTCTGGGCCGACCGGACGCTGCTCGGCCGGGTGCTGCAAAATCTGGTGGATAATGCTGTCAAATTCACCCCTCCAGGTGGGGAAATTAGAGTGGCGGCCGGGCTGAAAACGTTACCCGGGTCGCCGGCTGTGGTCCAGGTGACGGTTAGCGACACCGGGCCGGGCATTCCGGCCGAGCTGCAAAGCCGCCTGTTCCAGAAATTCGTTACCGGCCAGGAAAAGGGGCGCGGCAGCGGGCTGGGCCTGGTCTTTTGCCGGCTGGTTGTAGAAGCGCACGGCGGGAAAATCTGGGTCGAGTCAACCCCCGGCCAGGGCAGTACCTTTACCTTCGCCCTGCCCCTGGAGCCCGGCCAGTAGGCGCACCATAGTTCCTGCCCTTACGGTATGTCCTCCTCTGTGGGGGTTGGGCTGGGTTCCAGCGTCGGTTCCGCTTCTTCGGCCGTCGGGCTGGGTTCTTCTTCCATAGCTTCTTCGGTAGGTGTGTCCAGGCTCTCATCCTGGGGGCCGTTCTCTAGGCCAGGGATTTCCTCGTCCAGCCCCTCATCTACCTGGACGTCTTTGAACACCGGGGCAAACTTCAAAACGTAACTGTTGCCGGCGTCGGCAATGTAGACGTTACCCTCGGCGTCAATCTCAATACCGGTCGGCAGGCCAAAACCGGCGAAGTCCGTCCCGTACTCGCCAAAGCGGCCGAGGTACTGGCCGAAGGCGTCGAAGATCAGAATGCGAAACCCCTCGGGGTCGGTCACGTAGACCCGGCCCCGGCCGTCTACTGCCAGATAAGGCTTGTTATTAATAGATTCCCCTTCCCAGGCGTCTACCAACCACTGGTTCACCGGCAGCAGCTCCTGGCTCAGTTGGACGATCCGGCCGTTCCAGGTATCGGCCACGTAGACCAGGCCGTCCGGGTTCAGGCCAATCCCGACCGGTTCCTGGAAGCGACCCAGTTCCGTTCCCCGGCTGCCGATCTGTCGGATAAAGTTGCCGGCCGCGTCCAGCACTTGCAGCCGGTGGTTACCCGTGTCTGTTACCAGCAGATTGCCGTCGGGTAGAATGCCAATGTCGCGCGGGCCAAAGAAGAGGCCGCCGCCTTCTTGCCCTTCCAGGGGCGAGCCGCTGACGCCGATCACCCTGACAAAGCCGCCGTCCAGGGTGAACTGCTGGAGCCGGTGGTTCCAGGTGTCGGCCACGTAGACGTATTCGTCGCTCACGGCAATGTCCCACGGCTCGTTTAGTAGCCCCTCGGCCTGGCCAAAAGCGCCCCAACCCCGGACGAACCGGCCCTGCTGGTCAAAGACCTGGATACGGTGGTTGCCGGAATCGGCGACGTAAATCATGCCATCCGGCCCAATAGCCAGGTTGCGTGGTTGCAGCAACTGCCCGTCGCCGGAGCCAGGTGAGCCTACCACCAGGATCGGCGCGAGTTGGAAGGCATTGGCCGCGTAGGGATCTACCGGTGGCTCGGCCGCGGCCGCGGTCACGCCGTGGTCCCACAACGTTACCAGGACGTCCTTGCGAATGTACATGCGCAGGTCGTGGCGCAGTGGCCACTGCCCAGGCAAATAGCTGCCGCCAAAGACCTCGCCGAATTTCTGGTAGTCCCGGTAGAAAAAGATATTCCACAGCGCCTGGCGCACGCCCGGATTGCCCAGGCCGCGCCGCTCTTCCGGCAACATGTTGGGGTCGCCGAAGATGGCGTTCCAGGACAATTCCCGGTACTTCTCCATTGGCCACCACAGGAAGGTGTAGGTGAACGCTTCGTAATCGTCGCCCAGCAGCGGCTCGACCTTGTTCCAGTTGAGGCTGCCGACCAGGATAACCGGGGCGTCGGTAACGTTGCGGCCGGGATTGTCGCCAAAGTACATCCGGTTGGGGTAATCGCGCAGATACCAGGTGAAGGGCCAGGAGGAGTCGTTATCAAAAGCCACCTTGATGCTCTTATCGCCGTGCAGGCGCATGGATAACTCTTCCAGCTTGTCCATCACCTGGCTCTTGGTCGCCGGCGCGCCGTGAGCGTAGACCAGGAATTCGGTGGTGTAGTCGGCGTTGGGGAAGTTGGCCATGTAGGTGAAGCGGATGGTTAACAGGCTGAGCAAGGCAAAGACGCCCAGCAGCCAGGCCCGGCCGCGGTTGGCCGCTTCTGTTTGTCGGCTCAGTTGGAGAATAGCGTACGCCAGCAGGCCGGCCGCCACCAGGCCGCCCAGGAAACGGCCGAGGCCGCTCAGGTTGCTGGCCTCCTGGCCGCCCAGCCGGATCTGCCCCAGGATAACCGGCCCCAGGGCCAGAGCCACGGCGACGATAAAGACCACCACCAGGCCCACCAATAGGGCAAAGTGGCGCGAGAAAAGCTCTCGAGGATTGGCGTTTGCCAGTTTCTCGTTGAAATACCAGCCGCTCAACAGCACCATCGGCAGAATGAAATGGGTGCTGAGCCAGGCCATTTTTTCCCCGGCCAGGCTATAAATGACCCAGCTTAAAACGAACCACCACACCAGGTAGGGGACGAAACCAAACAGGTCGTCAATAGGTATCAGCCCGCGCCAGCTTCGTTTTAACTCATTTTCGCGCCTGATCGCCGCGGCCAGGCTCAGGAACCAGTACAGGAGGCCGGCCATCACCACCAGGCCGGCCAGGAGCACGCCGTAAAGCCGGTTTGGCGCTTCTTCGGGCAGCAGGCTGCGGTTGAAGAACCAATTGGCCAGGCTGTAGACCAGCAAGGCCAGCAGCCCCAGGCCCAGCCAGTAGACGGCGATCTTGTGCAGCCGGTATTTCCGGGTCCACAGGTAAGCGCCGGCCAGGGTGAAGATGATCGGTAGGAACTCGTACAGCGGCAGGACGATGAAGTAGAAATAGCCGGGCTGATCGGCCCGGCGCACGTCGTGCTGGACCAGCCAGTAGGCCAGAGAGCCGACAAAGCCGGTGGACAGGCCGGCCAGGTTGGTGAAGAAAGAGGTAAACAGGACGATAAAGATCGTGTAGAAGATGGCCGCGGCCGTCAACCAACGCCGCGAATGCCACCACAGGCCCACCAGCACGGCCGTAACCAACGTCGCGATCAAAAATAGAATAGTGAGCCATACGTCTGTCGAGAAAAGAGCGGAACGGCAGGCGCCATCGCGGAGACAGGACAGGAAAGCAGCCAGGGTTGTAATGCTGGTGTTGGTCGTCTGTTTCATCGGGTCATACCCGGCAATGATCACCAGAAAGGCAGTCGCGCCGGGTAAGACTAACGTCGTTAAGAGGGTGACCAGGTCAAATTCGGGGTATTTCTCCAGGTACGGCCGGAGCACGTAAGCGACGTAGAAAAGGCCGGCCGCCAGCAGCAAAATACCGACGACCTGCATCCAACGCATGGCGGCAATAGTGCCCGACGGCGATATCTCTGAAGTGGGGACGCTCTGGTCTTCGTTGGGGTCGGCGGCAAAACCGCCTTCCGTGGTCACGGTGGCTGCCGGAGTACTGTCTTCCAACATGCGCGGCACCAGGCGCTGGCCGAAAAAGCCGACGCTGATCAGAAAGACGGCCGCCCCCAGCAAAATAATGGCCAGGGGCATCGCCGGCAATTTCTCTCTGAGCCAGGGAGCCGCCAGGACCTTCAGCCCCAACCGCAGCGCCAGGAAGCTGCCAAAGAGGGCCACGTAAATGTAAGATGTTTCCATCGTGGCAAACAGCAGTCCCAGCGCCCCGGCAAACCACCATAGATACTTATCCTCTTGCCGGCGCAAATAATGCTGAATGGCGATGAAGACGACCGCGGCGCAGGTGATAGCCAGGATGTCGTGGCGAATGTAGCGCGAGTAGTAGGTAATGTAGGGTGAAATCAGTAGCAGAAAGCTGGCCACCAGGGCCCCGATCCGGCCGATCCAATCGCGCAGGAAGTAGGGTAGCACCACCAGGATAATGCCGATAATAGCCACCGGGATGCGTGAGCTAAAGTCGTTATCGCCAAATAACCAGTAAGAGAGGGCGGTCAGATGGAACAGGGTCGGACCGTGCATCAGCGGCGTGTGGACGTAGCCGTCGCCGTTAAAATACTGGTAGGAATATTGGGTGTGCAGGCTTTCGTCGTGGCTGACCACCCGGCTGCCCAGGTCCCAGAAACGAGAAACAATAGCCACCACAATGATGGCCAGGTAAATGGCTTTTTCCCAGTCCAGGCTGACAGTCGCCAGGACGGGGCGGGACAGAATGTCGTCCTGGGTAGTTGGACGGACGGAACTCAATTCACTCATTCGCTTTCTCCAGTAGGGTTGCCGGCGCGGGGGTGGCTGCCGGGTGTGGCAATACAACCGGCTGTGGCCTGGACCCGGGCACGGCTGTTGGCGCCGCGAGATAATTGGCGGCCGTCAAGGTAACCGTCAACGTCGGCTGGTCGGTGGCCGTGGCCGTGCTGGTGAAAAGGGCCGGCCCCGGCCCCGGCCAGAGCTGTGGCCGGTCGTTGGCCGTCAGCCCGACGCTGCCCAGGATGAGCAGCAGCAACAGGCAGGCAGTGGCCAGTTGTTTAGACCACGCCCCGGGCAGCGCCGCCCGCCGGGTAGGTGCGGCCGGCATCAGCCGCCGGAGGTGGGCCGCTTCCGGCCGGGTTGCCAGGGTGAGCGTGGCCCGGACCAGGTGGCCAACTTGCCGTTCTTCTTGTACGGCCAGGCGGCACTGCGGGCAGCGAGCCAGGTGCCCGTCTACTATCTGTCGTTTGTCGTCAGAAAGAAGTTCTAAAACGTAATCTGGTATCAGGTGTAAAATGTGGGTTTGGTCCATAACTTCCTCAGCCTCCCGGAGGTTCCAAACCTCCGGGAGGTTTCTCCGGTAGGTTGTTTGTCACCAGCAACTCTCGCAGCGCTTTGTGGGCCAGGCGCATCCGGGACTCGGCCGTCTTGGCCGGAATACCCAGAATGTCGCCAATTTCGTTGTAAGACAGTCCCTCATAGTAGCGGAGCACGGCCGTCTCCCGCAACTTGGGCGACAATTTTGCCAGCGCCTCCCAGACCACTTTTTGCTGCCCAGACAGGGCCAGCGCCTCGTCAGGGGTAGGCGTTTCGTGGTCCGGCAACTCGTCACTCAACAACTGGCTGAGAGGCAGCGTTGGCAGCCACTTGCGGCGGCGCTTGTTGCGGCAGCGGCTGATGGCAATGCGGTAGAGCCAGGTCTTAAAGCTGGACTTCCGCCCGTCAAAGTTGGCCAACTTGCGGAAAGTGTACTCAAAGGTATCTTGTAAAACTTCTTCAGCATCTTCCTGATGTTGCAGCAGGCTATAACACAGGCGATAAATGAGCCCGGCATACTGGTTATACACGGCCAGGTAGGCGCCCTCCTCACCGGCCAGGCAGCGGGCCAGCCAATGGTTCTGTTCCTCGGCCGGCGCGGCCAGCGCCGGAGTAGCGACAGGTAGCAAGGAGTCGGTCATTCGGTCAGGTCCGATCTTAACCAGAAAATCAGCCGTTCTTCGTTAATGGGTGTCGGCGATTGGTGAAACAGCCACCAGCGTAACGTTTCCGCAACCTCCAGTTCCTGGGGAGTGTCCAGGCGCAGGTAGCCAAAATCAGCCCCCAGGTAATTCCTGTCCAGTCCAGGCGTGGCAGTTTCTGGTGTAATCACTGCCTGGCTGTTAAAGTCCGGCGGCAAAACGCCGCTCACCTCCAACTGAATGAAATCGCGCAGGTACCAGCGCAGCGCCGGGTTATCCACCGTCGAGATAATTTCCAGGCTATTGTCTGAATTGGTCACCCGCTGGGAAACGTCGCGAATCGTCTCGGCCAGCAGCCGCAGGTCGTCGTCGGTGGTCGTAGTGGCCCACAATTCCCGGGTGTCGTTAGCAGCGTACTGGCTGATCCACCAGCCTGTGCCCCAATTGTAGAGGAGAAGCGTGGCCAGCAGACCCAAGAAGGCCCCCTGGAAGGCCGTCGGCCAGTCCCAGCTTCCTAGAAAAGCAATCACGGTGAGAACGGCGGCCAGGGTAAAGAGCATCAAAAAGAGGTGAAAAGTCAGGTCAGGTGAGGGGCCAAAGGCGGCCAGGCGGCTGTAGCGTACCAGGTTAAAGTAGATGACGCCGCTGCCAAAAAGGACGGCGCCGGCCAGGGACCACCTGTGCCAGCTTCCCGGCCGGGATAGCAGGTTATTGGCCAGCCAGCCCACCAGCAGCGTTGCCGGTAAGGTCAGAGCGGCCAGGGTTTCCGGCTGGCGCCATTGCAAAACGGCCAGCAGCAGGCTGCCAATCAACCAGTAGACGAGAAAGTTGGCGTACGGCCGGCCGCTCAACAGCGCCACGATCAGCGCCGGAATGGCCAGCACGATCAGCCCCAGTTCGTAGCGGACCAGCCCCTGGAAAGGGGTCAGCCAGGCCGCCAGGTCGGTTGGAGCGGCAAAGTAGGCTTGCCATTCGACCGGCAGCCGCCCGGCCGCGCCCAGCCCGGCCGGATGCCACAAAAAGAAGGTCGCCGCCGCCAGGAAGACGCCGCCACCCACCAGCGCCGCCTGTCGCCAGCCTTCGCTATCCGGCCCGTAGAGCGGGCGCTTTTTGCCCTCTTCGTCGCTGAAGAAAGCCGGGCCGGCCAGCGATTGGGCCAGCCAGGCCAGGCCCAGGGTGACCAAGACCGTGTAAAAGAGCGGCGCGCTGGCCAGCCCTAGCCCCAGGGCCGCCACGACCGCCAGGAACCACCGCCGGTCGCCGCTGTCCTGGTAGTAAAACCAGGCTATGATGAGTAGCAGGCCGGCAAAAAGGGCCAGGGATTGGCCGCCGGCCGTCCGGGCGATGAGGCTCTGCGTGGGGGAAATGGCCAGCAGCAGACTGGCCACCAACGCTCCCGGTCGCCCCAACTGGTCGCGCCACAACCAGGGCAGCAGCGCCAGGGCCAGACCGAAGAAAGCCGGCGCCAGGCGCATGGTCACGTCGCCGGCGCCCAGCAGCAGCGTCACCAGGCTGGTCAGGCTGAAATAGGCCGGGTGGCCAACCGTGGCCTGGAGCGTCTCCGGCCGCCAGAAATCCCACACAGCCAGGGCCTCGGCCGCTTCGGCTGGGGACAGGGGAATACGGCCCAGCCCGGCAAACCGGACCAGAGCCGCCACTGCGGCGATGGCCAGATAAGCCACGTGCTCCAGCGTCAATTGGGCCAGCAAATCCGGCCGTTCAGATACGGTCTCTTTTATTTCGTACGTCAATGCCATTCCATAACAAGAGTAATTAAGTAATTAGAGTCATTGGGTAATTGAATTACTTAATTACCCAATTACCTAATTATCCAATTACCCCTCCTCTTGTGGCTGCCAGCGATAAATCGTCACGCTGCCGTTCCGGTAAGCCACCTCCAGGTTCTCCTCGAACTTTTGAGCCGCCTGGGGATCGTAGGTGGTCTGTTCTAGAGGGCCAAAGTAAACGTAGGCTACTTGGTAGCGGTTAAGCAGCTCGGCCGTCTGCTGCCAACCAGCCAGGCTGTAAATGGTCTGCACCGCCGGCTCGCGCGCCGCTGGCTCCGGCGTGCTACCCCGCCACTGGTATTCGTGGCCGGGCCAGCCCAACACGGTCGGCAGGCCGGTGCTGGCCGAGACGCGGGCGTAGCCGGTGTACGCCCCGCCGACGGCTTCGACGATAACCGGTGCGTCGCCAACGTTTTGCCGCAGCCACATAATCGCCTCGTATTCGTCGGGGCTGAGGTAGGTCAGGCCATTGAGCGTAGCCGGCCGCCGTTCTTCGGCCGTCGCCGGGCCACGGTACTCAATAGCCCGCGAGTTTACGGCGTAAACGGGGAAAAGCAAAGCCGCGGCCAGGGCCAACCCATAGCCGGCCGTGGCCAATAGGCCGCTCCGGTGGAAATGGCGCATTAAATAGGCCAGGCCAAAGAGGGCAGCCACGCCAAACAAGACCCAGGCCTGGTAATAGAATTTGAAGATCGTGTTGAGTCGCTGGCTGAAAACGTCCTTGATGTACACGAACTCCGGCCCCAACGTCAACAGCACGCCGGTCAGAATTAGCAGTAGAACAAAAGGCATTGCCCCGGGGGCGTCCTGGACTGCGCCGTCCGCCGGGGCCGTTTCCGCTTCTATATCCACTTCCTCCGGCCGGCGTGCGGACCAGCCGCCGGTTAGCAGAGCCACCACCAGGGCCAGGAGGCCGGTCAGGAAAAGGGTCAGGGCCGGGGTGGCCAGCCTGGCCCGCAGGAAGGCCGGCAGCAAGGCGACCACGGCCGACGCGCCCCAGCCCAGCCGGGCCAGGGGCGGCGCGTCGGCCGCCGGCTGGGCTGGCAGCGTCATAGCCAGTTCGTTGGCCAGGCCGGCCATGCGCCCGGCCCCTTCCGGGTTGGCCGTGATGATCCAGCCCAGTAGCAGCATAAGCAGGAAAAGGATGATCACCAGGCCACCGGCCGCCAGCAGCCCGGTTTGCCAGGCCACGGCCGGTTGTTCTTCTTCCCTGGCCGGCTGGCGAAGCCGGTGGATCACCAGCGTCACCACCAGGAAAAGAATGCCCAGCAGCGGCATGCCAAAAATAATCACGAAATGGGTCAGGCGCGTCGGCTGCATCGTCATGGGCAACAAAAACGGTGGCCCGGCCTGCGTGCGGAAGCCCAGGTAAAACGGCAGGTACAACAAAATGGCCGGGATGGCCAGAGCCGCCGCCAGCAGGAGCGCCTGGCCGAAAATCGGCCGTTCCCACCGGCCGATCTGCCGCCGCCAGGCCAGGGCAAAAGCCCCGACGACAATAAACAGGTGAATAAGCACGTCCCAGGTATTCAGAAATGACAACCCGCCCAGAACGAGCGCCGCTACCCCCCACAACAACCAATGGTCCCATTTTAGATTTTGGATTTTGGATTTTAGATTACTATCTCCAATCCAAAATCCAAAATCTAAAATCCAAAATTGAAAAGCTATCGCCAGGCTGAGAAAGGCAAACGGCAGGGCCAGCACGTGGGGGTGCATGTCGCCCAGGGCGAAGCTGAAGGCCGGGAACTCGGCGATAGGCTCTAGCCCCTCTTCACTCCGGCCGGACAGGTGGTATTCGTGAATGACTCGCGAGGAGCGCCACCACCACCACTCACTCGTCGTGTAACGAGGAGCGGCCACGTCCTGGGCCGGCCCGCTCAGGTCGCGCACGTCCAGCCAGGCCCAGAAACCATCTGAGCCAAGCCCGTTGGCGTGCAGCACTTCCAGCACAATTTCCAGGTTGCCGGCCAGCGGCAGGGCCACCGCCGCCACCAAACCAAACGTAAGCGCCCACCGGTTCACTGAGGAGCGTACCGTATCGCCGTAGGCCACCAGGTTATAGACCAGCCCGAACGCGCCCAGTGCCGTGCCGGCCGTCAGCCAGGCAATGCCCAGGTTAAAGGCCAGCGGCTCCGGCACGGCCGCCAGCCGGGCCATGACCGAGGTCATGATGTAGCCGAAGTAATAGTAGCTGATGGCGTAGCCGGATAGCCAGGGGTCCAGGGGTGGGAAGGAGGGACTGCGGCCGACGGCGTTTAAAAAGGCAAACTCCATCGGCTTTTCGGTGTTAATGACCGCCGGATTTTGCGCCCGGACCCAGACCCATAAAACGAAGACGGCGGCAAAGACAAGTTCGGCCGCCAGCACGTACCGCCATTGTTCGCGTAGCCATTGACTGAGACTTTCGTGCTGGCTATTGTCCTGGCGCGTCCGCTGGTCTGCGTCTGCTTCCCTGCTTTCCGGCACACTTCCTGGCGCGCTTTCCAGTGCATTGACCGGCGCGTTGTCCCGGCTGCCTTCGGCCGCGCTACGCCGGGCTACCCAGACGGAGAGAACAACCAGGCCGGCCAGGGCAAAGAGGATACCCCCCAGGTTGTTGCCCAGGAAGCCCAGGCTGCCCAGCAGCCAGAACAGGTAGCTGGTGACCAGCAGGCCAAGCATCTTGCTAAAGGCGTAGCCCCGGTCCGGCAGGCGGCCGAACAACCGGAAGCTTAGCGGCATGGCCGCCGCCCCCAGGACCATCAAAACAATCCACCAGCGGATGGCAGCGAAAATGTCGGTGAGTGGCATAGCTTCGTCGCTGCGAGGTAGTGGAGTTGGTAATCAGGTAATTAAGTAATTTGGTAATTACTCAATTACTCAATTACCTCTTCACTGAACCTCGTAAATGCTCACACCTCCGTTCCGGTACACCTCACGCAGCAGGCCCTGTTCGACCATGCGATCAAATTTCAGCAGCCCTTCGGGATTGTAGTAAATCCACTCCAATTGGCCGGCGTAAATGTATTTCACCTCATACTTTTCGATGATGGCCAGGGCCTCGGCCGTGTCCAGCGTGTTGTACAGGTTGGTGATGTCGGTGATTCGGTTGGGGACCATAGCCCCGGGGACGACTGCTCGCTGCTGCCGTTGGTGCCAGTCCCAGCCGATAATCGTCGGCAGGCCGGTGTACATAGCCACCCGGTTGCCGACCGAGCGGTAAGCGGTGCCGTCGTTGGCCTCGGCAATGACCGGCGACCCTTCAATGTTGCGCTGGATCCACTGGAGGGCGTCGTAATCGTAGTCCAGTTCTACTGTCTGGCCCCGGTCGTTATAGGTGGTTACTTCCATGAAGGCCATGCCGTCCAGCGTCATCGGCGCGTAAGGGCTCATCCGGGTATCCCACTTGGCCTTGGTGGCCAGGAGCGGGTAGAGGGCGGCCGCCGCCACCAGCAGCGCCAACGCCAGCCGCCACGCCCGCCGCAGCCGCGGCCGGGCTTTGACTGCTGGCCAGGCCCACGCTGCCGCCGCACCACTGACGACGCTGAGCATGATCCAGACCTGCAGGTAAAATTTAAAGACGGTGTTCATCCGGCCGACGTCGCCGTCCAGGACAATAAATTCGACCAGCAGGCTCAGCCCTAGCGCTGAGCTGATGAGAATGAGGGCGACCCGGCGTGGCGTGGATAGCCCCGGCCGCAATCCCAGGATACCGGCCAGGATAACCAGGGTTAAGACCACCGGCGCTACCCAGTACCCTTTAACCAGCACGACGAAAATTAGCAGCACGTAGGCTGCCAGGGCCAGCAACAGCGGCAGCCCCACCGGTTCCAGGCGGGCCAGGCCCGCCTGGGTCCAGGTCCGGCTCCAGGCGCGGAATTCACGGGCCAGGTGGGTGAGGACAAAAAACAAGAAGAGGCCGTACACGGCCAGGTAATTCTTCAGTTCGGTGTAGGAGCCGGGCCAGAGGGAGAACGAGGCATAGGCCACGCCATAATTCTCGGCAAACGGCAGGAAAGTGACCACCGCCAGGATGACCAGGGCGGTCGCGTACAGCCCGGCCTCGCCCACCATACGCAGCCCCAGCCGGCCGTGCTGCCGGTAGGTGTAGAAGGTTATGGCCAGGACACCCAGGAAAAGGTACGTGGGCAGGTCCCAGGTGTTGGTCGCCCGCAGAACCCCAATGGCCAACCCCCCCACGAACCAACGAAGCGGGATTTCGATTTTTCCTTGCGAGGATTGGGGGATTAGGGGATTTTTATTCACTTCATCCCCTAATCCGAGGGATGAGCCTTGCGCATCCCCAATCCCCGCCGATTGCAACGCCAGGGAGATGGACCAGCCCAGGGCCAGAAGGGTCAGGGGCAGGGCGATCATGTGGGCGTGCAGGTCGGCGTAGAGGAAGGTGAAAAACGGGAATTCGGTGATCGGCTGCGCTTCGCCCGGCCGGTAATTGATCGCCCGGCTGGCCAGCCAGAACCAGTCGCCGGGATAAAGAGGGGCGGTCTTGTCGGTCAGGATCAGGTCCAGGCCGCCGTCCAGGGTGCGCACGGCCGTGTCCACCAGGCCAATGCCGGTGTTGATCGTGCTATCGCTGGCCTTGTGCCAGGCGCCCAACATCACGCCCACCTGGGCCAGGTTGCCTAGCAGAATGCAGAGCGAGGCTGCCACCAGGCCGGCCGTCACTGCCCGGGTAGCCAGCGGCGCAACGCCGCCCAGTTCCAGTCGTTTCCAGGCCCGGATCTCTTTCCCGGCCACCAGGTTGTAGGCCAGGCTGAAAGCGCCCAGGCCGGTGAAGCTGAACAGCATCGGCACGATCAGGTTGTAGGCTACGGCCGGCACGATGCCCAGCAGCTTGGTGATCGAGCCGACATAGACGAAGCCGTAGTAGTAATAATTGATGTACCCGCCGGCAAACCAGGGATCGTAGGGTGGAAAGACGGTGCTCTTCAGGATGGCGTTAAAATAAGAGAAATCCATCGGCTTCTCGCCGCCCCAGATCACGTCCCACAGGTCGGGGTTGCCCAGCCGCACCAGGATAAACAACAGGTAGAAAAGGATGCCGGCAAACTCGACAAAGCCAATCAGCCGCAGGTTCTGCTGGACAAAGCTCAGCATCTCCTGGCGGCGCTGCCAGGCAATGGCCAGGCTCACCAGCGCCATCAGCAGCAGGCCCAGGGCCAGCGTGCCTCGGGTGTGGGGCAGCAGCCGCAGGCTGGCCATCAGCCAGCCGAAGTAAGAGAGCAGCAGCAGCGACAGGATGCGGGCCAGCGGGTAGCCCCGGTCCGGCAGGCCCCGGAAGACGACGAAGGCAATGGGGAAAGCCAGCCAGCCCAGCCCAATGACAGCCAGCCACCAGACCACGGCCGCCAGCCCGGGGTTCCGCGACAGAAAGCCATCTACGGCAAACATGCGGCTAAACGTGCCGTTGGCCTGCTGGACCGCTTCGGCTTCCTCCGACAACATCAGGCCGTTGCGGGCCTGCGTCGCCTGGCCGGGGCTCATGACGACCACGTTACTCAGGTCTACGCTGCCCAGGACCTGTTCCGCTTTGGCCAGGTTGTAATCGTCGGTCTTGGCAAAGAGCCAGACCGGCGGGTGGTCGTAAACGCTGAACGCTTCTTCGGCGGCCAGGGTGCCGGGCGGCGGCCAGCCCACCTCCGGCGGCGCGCCCCAGTTAAAAGCGCCGCCAACGTCGCTGATATACAGCGGCCCGACGTGCAGGTCGGCGTGGAACTGGCCGATCAGCTCAAAGCCCAGCTCACCGCTAAAGAGGGCGTCGTAATAGCGCGTCGTCAGCGGGTAGGTCAGGGGCAGGCGGGGCACCGACCACAGCGCCCGCTGGCTGCTGAGGACGATATAATCAGACTCTTCCAGCCAGCGGTAGAAGCTTTGCCGCTTGTCCTCGCTATCGGGGTAGGTAATAGGCACCAGCCCTTCGCTGAGGCCGTTGTAGTAGGCCCCGTAGGGGTCCTGGCCCTCGAAACGCACTGGCAGAGAATCGTCCCAATGTTCGTTGGCCAGGGCGCTGGTGCCGGCCAGGAATGGCCCGCCCTCGTTGGCCTGGGCAATGATGAAGTAGCCGGTCTCGGCCGTCAGGGGGATATCCGGCAGGTCAATGACCACTTCCTGGCGCCGGCCGCCGGCCAGGTCGAAGCGCTGGCTACTCTCGGCCAGCGTCCGGGTGCTGCTTCGCTCCACCAGTAACAGGTCCAGGGACTGGCCATCACTCGTGCCGCCGCTGGGGTCGCTAAGATAGTTGAAGCGCAAGGCCGTGGCCACGCCGCCCTCGGGCAACTCAAAGTTGAGCGTCAGCGGTGTGCCGCCCGGCTGGAACTCAAAATCCCGCAGCGGCAACTGCGCTTCCCGGGTTTCGCCGTTTAGCTCGTAAAGCAGCGTCGCCCCGCTGCGCACGTGCTCAAACATCCAGGCCGAGGCCCGGACGCGGGTGACCGGGTTACGGTAAATATCTACAAAGGCGTTGGCCCACAGGAACGTGGGCACAATCACCAGCAGCGCCAGGCCGGCCACGGCCGCCCGCTGCCAGGTGAAAGCCGGCCCGCCGCTTTCGCCGCGCCGGCCGGCCCGTCGCCACAGCTCGACCAGCGCCCAGCCGGCCAGCAGCAGCAGAAACGGGTAAATGGGCAGGAAGTAGCGAATGGACTTGACCCAGCGGGTAGCCATAAAGAGGAAGTAGAAGCCTGACCAGGCCACAGGTAGGGCGTGGGCCATCCACTCTGGCCGGGCGCGGATGATGCGCCACAAGGCCCACAAAAAACCCAGCCAGGCAGCCACGCCGGCCGTCAGGCCCATGCCCCAGAAGACGATGTTGATCAATGGGAAGAGAATGGGCGTCCGGTTGACCCACTGTAAGGCCGGGGGGAAGCTGGCCTCCGGGCTTTGCAGCGCCTGGATTTCGGCCATATTGGCCCGCCATTGGGGGTTAAAGCCAATAGTGGAAGCGACGAGTGACTCTAAGAAGCCCGGTTGCCGGCCGGTAGCGGTTTGCAGTGTCTGGCAGGGGTCCTGGTCGCCGGCCGGCGGCAGGCCCAGTTCGGTCAGCTCGGTACTGCAGAGAAGCTGGCGGTCGGAAAACGCATAAGGCTGGGCCAGGCGAAAGGTGGCGAAGGAGACGATGGCCGCCAGGAAAACGCCCAGCATCGCCCGCTGCAGGTCCATGGAGCCGGCCCCCGTCAACAGGTAGCGCCAGTCCTGGCTGCCAGGGTGTAACTGAGCGCGGCGGGCCAGCCAGACGCCGGCGGCCACCACGGCCATGCCGGCCAGTGGGGCCATGTTAATGCGCGAGGCCACGGCCAGCCCCAGCCCCAGGCCGAATAATAGCCACCACCGCTTTTTGGGCCGCGCCTGGGGCTCTTCTCCCAGGCCGGCGGCCCGCACCGCGGCGTACATGGCCAGCGTCGTTAGCGTGGCGGCCCAGTTATCCATCGTGAAGTAGTGCGACTGTTGGATGGGCAGCACGGCCAGGGCCAGCAGCAACGCGCCAATCAGCCCGGCCGGCCAGTTGTAGAGGCGGCGGCCGATGAGGAAGGTAAAGACAATAGAGACCAGGTCCACCAGCGCCGACAGCGCCCGGCCGGCCAGGTGAATGCCGTCGTAGAAGATGAAGCGGCGGCCGGCGCATAGCGCCAGCTCCTGGAAGTTCTGGCAGCCCTTATCCACCCACTCGGCCACCAGCCGGGTGACGGTCATGGGGAAATTGCCGTAGACGTAAAAGTTCTTGCCGAAGTTGTACGGGTTGAGTGGCGACTCCGACGTTTTCAGGTAGGTGAGGGGATCGGTCGGTTGCAACAGCCCGGCCACGTCGGTCAGGAAGCGCTCGTCGGGGTGCAGGTGGTAAGCATCGTCCCAGTCCAGGCCGGTGAAGCGGAAATAGGCCCCCAGGAGCAGGATGAGCAACAGCGGAATAACAGCCAGCGTTTCCCAGCTTAAAGCTCGCCCGGCCGGCGCCGGCGCCGCGCTGGTGGCGTTTTCTACTGTCTCAGTTGTCGTTTCTTCGTCCAGTTCTTCCTGGCGTTCGTCCGTTAACATCGTTAGAGTCTTGAGTTAGCGTTAGAGTCTGGTACTCTAACCGAGTTTTGGCTTTGCCAAAACCTGACTCCAAACTCTAACTTCCCTTTATACACGCCAATTCTTACGAATGCGTAGTCTAAAACTTAAATTTTCCTAAGCTGCGGCCGGCGCCCCTTTACGGCAGTGCCTGGCACTGGGTAGAAACACCTGGGTACTCTAAGGCCGCTTGCCCCGTGCCAGGCACTATATAGGCTAATTACCCGGCCAGAGCGTATATTCTAGCCTCAAGTGGAGGTAAGGCAACTGACTCAGAAAGGAGACAACCCGCACTCTCCAAGCCTTGCGGGCGTTTGCCCAACGGAACCCTTTAGGCTAGATTTGCTGGTTGTCCCTACTATTATGGATTGACAAGTTCAGCAACTATTTCTGAACGCTTACGCTGGAGGTTCACATGAAATCAGAACGTTATTTCTTAGCGGTATCGGTTCTCGTTCTGGCGCTGGCTCTGGGAGTTAGCTTCATCCAGGCCCAGGAGCCAGGTGGGGGGGAAGCGGCCGGAGGCCCTGAATCCCTGGAGGCGGTGGTTAACAGCCGCATCAGTTACCAGGGCATCCTCAAGGAAAATGGCGTCCCCGTGACCGGCAGCCGGAATATGGTCTTCGAGTTGTACCTCAACGGCAGTTGTAGTGGCGGGCCCGTCCAGAGTATCACCCAAAACGGGGTTAGCGTGACCAACGGTTTCTTTACCGTTGACCTGGACGTAGACCAATCCAACTTCGACGGCCAGGGTGTCTGGTTGAAGGTGGTTGTCGCCGGGACTGGCCTGGGTTGTGAGGAAATCCAGCCGGTGCCCTACGCCCTGTCCCTCCGGCCGGGAGCAGTGATCAAGGCGCCGGGTGGTAACTTTGCCGCTCGCGTGGAAAATACTGGCAGTGGCGACGGCTTTCGGTCCTTCACCAACACGTCCGCCGGCGCCGATTGGGCGGCCGTATACGCCTTCAACATCGGCACTGGTTCTGGCATCTGGGCTAACAGCACGCTCGGTTACGCTGGCTATTTCGCCGGTGACATTTTTGTATCGGGCAATTGTACCGGTTGCCTCCTGGCTTACCCCGGCGTTAACGACAGTGATGGGCCGCTATCCGTCGGCGACCTGGTGGCCGTCAGCGGCGTCGCCGCCCCGCTGGCTGGCGCCGAGACGCCGCTGCTGCGCCTGCAACCGGCCGGTAGCGGCAACGCCGGGGCCATCATTGGCGTCGTTCAGAGCGCCGGCCGGGTGGCCAGCAGCAGCCGCGACGGCGTCCAGAGTGAGAGCGTCGTCCGCGCCGATGGCCCGGCCGCGCCTGGCGACTACCTCTTCGTCGTCGTCCAGGGCCTGGCCCAGGTGAAGGTCAGTGGCCCGGTCGCCGCCGGGGATGCCCTGGTGGCCGCCGGGGCCACGGCCGGCCGGGCAACCGCAGGCGATGAAGGGGTCCAGATCGGCCGAGCCGTGGAAGCGCTGGTGCCGGGCAGCGGGCTGGTCTGGGCGTTGGTGGACGTTCGGTAAGAGGTGGACCATGAAATCCAGACGAACAGTCCCACGGCTCTTGCTCCTGGGTGGCTTGCTGGCGATGCTCCTGCTGGCGGCCGGTCTTCTCAATGCCGGGCCGCTGGCGACCACAATAGACCGGTGGGTCATCGCTGGCGGCGGTGGAACCGCTACCAATGGCAACGTCACCCTGGAGAGTACCATCGCCCAGCCGGTAACTGGAATCGCCGCCAGTGGGAATAGCCAGTTATGCGCCGGCTTCTGGTGCGGCGCGGGCAGTTATCCTCTTTATTTGCCGGTTATACGGAAAAGCCCTTAAAGGGCATTGGTCGGAAACGCTACGCCTCAGGGAAAACCCCGCAGATCTCCAAGAGCTGCGGGGTTTTGCTTTGAAGAGCACGATAAAGAGTTCTTTGGAAGTCGGCCACCCGTTATGATATGGCTTATGAAGTCATCTACTGGCGAGTTGGTATATGAATGGACCTATCTCCACGATTAAGTGGGGATGTACCGGTCGTAATAGGTTCGTAGTAACCGCTTTAGCGGCTTTCTCGCGCCCTGTCGTATAATCGTAACCAAAGCGTATGGCCCAAAAACACTCCCGTCTAGCGGAACGCGGCCGTTGTGTCTGGTACACGGAACGGCTGTGGCAACTGGCCCGTCATCTACCCATTCGCTCCGTGCCTATCGAAAGCATCGGCGAATTTGACGAGAATTGCTGGTTTAGCCTGTCTACCCCACCCACCTGCCGGGCCGTCGCCCGCCACGCCCGCCAGATTTACGAAGCCGACCTTTCCTACCCGATTATCTTATCGGCCGAAGGCTACCTGATGGACGGCGGCCACCGCCTTGCCAAAGCCTGGCTCCTGGGCCATACGGAGATTCAAGCCGTCCAATTTGAACAAGACCCGGAACCTGACCACATTATTCCACCTGACACTTCTTTTCAGGAATGGAGGCATTGATGCCAACTATACCCGGACATACGGCCGCACACCGAGTTTGCCGTCGCCTGAACTCTCCCTCTACCGTTCGGTTTTTGCTCGCAACGCAAAGTCGCAGACTGTGGCAGGGCCAAAACTCAGACAAAGGCGCAAGGAATGTCTTTGGCGTCCTGGCGTTGATATTTCGCTGGAGAAAAGGTAATGCCTTCTGGATATGACGTGATAGTGGTGGGAGCGGGCATCTTTGGCGTGACAACTGCCCTGGCCCTGCGCGAACGAGGGCACCACGTGGCCCTGCTCGACCCCGGCCCGCTGCCCCATCCCCTGGCCGCCTCGACCGACATCAGCAAGGTCATCCGCATGGAGTACGGCGCGGACGAAGAATACATGGCCATGGTCGAGGAGGCCCGTGAGGGCTGGCTGGCCTGGAACGAGCTGTTTGGCCAGCCGCTCTACCACGAGGTCGGTGTGACGATGCTGACCCGCGCCCCAATGGCCCCCGGCGGCTACGAGTACGAGAGCTACCAGATGCTGCTCAAGCGCGGCCACCGGCCGGACCGCCTGGACGCCGCCGAGATTACCCGCCGCTTCCCCGCCTGGCGGCCGGGCCATTACGTAGACGGCTACTTCCACGCCAGGGGGGGCTACGCCGAGAGCGGCCGGGTCGTGGCCGCCCTGGTTGGCCACGCTCAGAAGCAGGGTGTCGAGGTCCACGCCGGGCAGACGGTGGACGGCTTCCTGGAGGAGGGCGGCCGGGTGGTTGGCGTCCACACCCGCGAAGGCCAGACCTTCCCCGGTGGGTTGGTCGTCGTCGCCGCCGGGACGTGGAGCTGGCTGCTGGTCCCGGAGCTGGCGGCGGTGATGAAATCGGTCGGCCAGCCCGTTTTTCACCTCAAGCCGGCCGACCCGGCCCTCTTTACGCCGCCCCATTTTGTCGTCTTTACGGCCGACGTCAGCCACACCGGCTGGTACGGCTTCCCCCTCCACCCGCATGAAGGGGTCGTCAAGGTGGCCAACCACGGCGTTGGCTGGCGGCTGCACCCGGCCCGCGACGAGCGGGTGGTCGGTGAAAGCGAGGTGATCAAACTGCGCGCTTTCCTGGCCGATACCTTCCCGGCCCTGGCCGAGGCGCCCATTGTCTACACCCGCTGCTGCGTCTATTGCGACACGCTGGACGAACATTTCTGGATTGACCACCACCCCGAACGGCCGGGGTTGGTGGTGGCTGCCGGGGGCAGCGGCCACGGCTTCAAATTTGGCCCCATGTTGGGCGGCCTGATTGCCGACGTAGTCGAGCGCCGGCCGAACCCCTACACCCACAAGTTCTGCTGGCGGGAGCTGGCCATGGGCACGGCCGGCGAAGAAGCAGCCCGCCACCACCGAAGATAATGTACAAAATTGGTGAGTTTTCCCGGCTGGGCCAGGTCTCCAGCCGCATGTTGCGCCACTACGACCGGTTGGGGTTACTGGCGCCCAGCCATACCGACGAGTGGACCGGTTACCGCTATTACACGGTGGATCAACTGGCCCAACTCAACCGGATCATTGCCCTGAAGGGCCTTGGTTTTTCGTTGGAGGAAATCGGCCGGCTACTGGATGGCAATGAGGAATTAGACACTAGACAAATGCGATCCATGCTGCTCCTGCGTCAGGCTGAGCTAGAGCAGGAAATACGGGAAACGCAGGCTCGCCTGGCCCAGGTAGAAGCTCGCTTATGGCAGATTGAACAGGAAGGCCAGCCACCACCATACGACATTGTCGTCAAACCGTTGGAACCCGTGGCCCTGGCCTCGGTCCGCCGGGTAGTGCCTGCAGTGGCTGAAATGGGCCAATACTGCCAGGCCATGTACGTACAACTATACGTCGGCCTGGCGCGGCTGCGGGTGAAGCCGCTGGCCCCGGAAATTACCCTCTACCACGCCGAAGAGTACACCGAGACCGACCTGGACGTGGAAACGGGCGTCGTCATAGATCCGGCCGTCCTGCCCGACCCACCCCAAGATGCAGTGGTCACGTTTCGGCAATTGCCGGCCGTGCCGCTGGCAGCCTGCCTCGTCTACGAGGGGCCATTTGGCGAAATGCTTCCCGCTATCCTGGAACTGCTGAAATGGATTGGCCTGCACCGGCATACCCCGGCCGGCTTCATGCGCGAACTACACCTGTCTGGCCCAGCCCACGAAGCTGAGCAGGAGGGGGAAACGGCCGTCGTCGAATTCCAGATCCCCATCGAGGAGCCGTCGTCTTTTGCCTCTTGACTTTGACATTGTGTCAGGGTGTAAGCTGGAGTCAATATCCTGACCTGGAGGCAAAGTCATGAGCGTAGACGAGCAAACGAGAACCGTTATTTTTGGCAGCGGCCCTTTGGGCCTGTCGGTGATGGAAGCGTTAGTGGCCCGCGGCCGGCAGGCCATTTGCCTGGTGAACCGCACCGGCCGGCTGGGAGAGGCGTTGCCGGCCGGTGTGACTGTCACTCAAGGGGACGCCACCAACCCGGACGATGTCGCCCGGCTATGCGGCGAGGCTGAGGTGGTCTTTCACTGCGCCCAGCCGGCCTACCACGAATGGCCGGAAAAGTTCCCGCCGCTCACCAATGGCATCCTGGAAGGAGTAGCCCGGAGCCAGGCTCGGCTGGTTTTTGGCGACAACCTTTACATGGTTGGCCCGACTGGCGGCCGGCCCATTCACGAGGATCTTCCCTACGCCGCCACAGGGCCTAAAGGGCGCACCCGCGCCGCTATGGATCGCAGCTTGCTGGAGGCTCACCAGACCGGCCGGGTGCGCGTAGCCATCGGCCGGGCTTCCGACTTTTACGGGCCGCGTGTCCTCGGGTCGGCCGTGGGCGAGATGTTCTTTGGGCCGGCCCTGGCCAGAAAGCCGGTCAACGTGCTGGGCAACCCCGACCTGCCCCATACCTACACTTACGTCCGCGATTTTGCCCAGGGACTGGTGACGTTAAGTGAGCGCGAAGAAGCGTTCGGCCGGGCCTGGCACATCCCCAGCGCGCCGACGATCAGTACCCGGCAGTTTGCCGATCTGGTGGCCGCCGAAATTGGCCGGCCGGTCCGGCTGCGTCCGGCGGGGCGATGGTTGGTGGCGGCCGTGGGCCTGTTTAATCGGGAGCTGCGCGAACTGAAGGAAATCTTATACCAGTGGGAAGAGCCGTTTATCGTGGACCACAGCCGCTTTGCCCAGGCTTTTGGGAATGAGGCAACGCCACACGACGTGGCGATTCGCGAAACCGTTGCCTGGTTTCGCCTGTCAACCCACCCTAGATCGCCAGGGGAACGGTAAAATGGAAAGTGGCCCCTCGACCCGGCTCGCTTTCCACCCAGATGCGGCCGCCGTGGGCCTCGACGGCTAACCGGCAAAAAGCCAGCCCCAAGCCATTGCCACGGCTTTCTTGTTGGGCGGCGACGAATTTCTGGAAAAGGCGGCCCTGTAATTCGGCCGGAACCCCTGGCCCACTATCCCTGACAAACACGCGCAGCATTGGCTGGGAATTCAGGCTATCCGGCGAAGCTGGAGAAAGTTTGTCCAGCCTGGCGCCAAGTTCGATCACGCCGCCGGCCGGCGTAAACTTAATCGCATTGCCGACTAAATTCTGCAGAATGCGCTGCATCATCGCCAGGTCAACGTAGATGGGCGGCAGCCAGGCCGGTAGCGTCTGTTTCAGAACCAGGTTTTTTTGGCGGGCCAGAGGAGCTTCCAGGTCAAGGGTTTCGCTGACGAGATCGGCGAGGGAAGCCGGCGCCTGGTTCAAAGGGAGTTGCCCGCTTTCCAACTGGCTGACTTCAAGAATCGCGTTGACTAAGTTAGCCATTTGCCGCGTTCGTCCCAGCACGTCCACCAGGGTCTTACGCTGCTTGCCTGACAGGCTCTGACCTTCTTTGGCTGTCAACAGTTGTAGATTGAGCAAAATAGCCGCCAGCGGATTGCGCAGATCGTGAACCATCGTGTAGGTTAGATCGTCGCGCATCTTTTCCAACATCCGCTCTTTGGTGACGTCCCGCAGCACGAATAGCCAGCCGATCAACGTATTGGCGGATAAAACCGGCGAATACGACCAGCGAACGACGCGCGGCGGTAGCCGGTATTCCCCTTCGAAGGAAGAAGTGTTACCGTCCCGTCGCCGGCGAATTTCGTGCAGGATGGCTCTGGTGGCCCCCGGAGCATGTCGCCGCAAGGCAATCAGCGTCTGTGCGCTGGGCCGGTCAACCCAATCGCCGGGTTTGCCAGGCAGGCCCAACAGCGACAACGCAGCGGCGTTAATAACCCGCATCTGCCCGGCCAGATTGATGAAGATAATCCCGTCCTGACTGGCCTCAATGAGCGTGCTAAGCTCTGCCAGCGAATCGCTCACCTCAATCACCAGGTTTTCAAACAATTGCTTCTGTTCGCGCAATTCCGCTTCCACCTGTTTGCGCTCGGCCAGTTCGTGTTGCAATTGTTCGTTTGCCTGGCGCAATTCGGCCGTCCGTTCGGCCACCCGCAGCTCCAATTCCTCCTTCGCCTGGCGCAGCGCCGCCGTGTGTTGCTGCAGTTCTAGATAGGCGTGGCGCATTTCCGCGTTGGCCTGGAGCAATTCCTGGGATGTGAGTTCCAGGGAGCGTTCCAGCGTGGCCCGGTCGGCGTCAGATTGCTGGTAGGCCGCATTAACAGCGTCAATAAGCGGCTGGGGGAGTGTGTCCTGGTCGCTAACGTAACGTTTGAGTTGGCGTCTTAAGAGACTGTGAAGTTCATCCATGGCCCGTTTAATGGTTGGCCAGAAGAACTACCTGGCGCCTGAAGCTTGCTTTTTACACCTCAGTAAAGGTAGTAATCGTCATCGTCTGGTTGTGCAACTCGCACCTGGCCGTCGGGGTAAAGGGAGAGATCTCGCCGTACGAATAGAATCCGGTGAAAACCGTCCGGTTCCCCAATACTTCCCGAACGCCTTCGACCTCCTCTTCGACCCGTTGCTTCAGGACTAACTTGCGGCCGACGCAACTGATCAGCAGCGCCAGGTCCGGCTCAACCGAGCCGATGGCCTGGTAACTGGTCCTGGCTGCTCCAACTGCCCCGTCAATCAGGCGGTCGAAATTAGCCTTCATCAGGCGAGCGTAAGCGCCCTCCGGCATATCCCCGGCAAAAATCAGGCTCTCCTCTTCTTCGTTAATGCCTAAAATTGTGCGAACAAGTCCCGTTTCGCCTCCCTCAATCCGCATGCTCAAGGGAAAGAGCAGGCCGGTGGCCGGTAGCCCGGCCGCGTATTCACCCAGGTATTGTTTATACAGGCTCAATGCCGACCGGCCGTCGAGTTCGTAAAGAATGTTTCCCCTGGAGCGGGTAACCAGCCGCTCCGGTCCGAACGGATCCCAGCCGCCTAAAGAGCCGTAACCGACCTTTAAGCGGTCACCGTAGAGGCCCACGGCCGCCACGACGTCCCGTTCCGGTGAACCATCCCAGAAGACAAACGTTTCCTGGAAGCGGTCCCCATCGCCGGACAGCCCACCGGTGACGGTAACGCCATCTGGCAAATTTTCGATCAAGCCGCGAACCAGGTCGCTGCCATTGATCCGGACACCCTCAGAAAGCACCAAAACGTGGACCAAACCCTCCTTATCAAGCTCACGAGCCAGCGTCACGCCTGCCTCGTAGCTATGGTTCATGTCGCCCAGTTGGACCTGGGCGCCTTTAAGGCTCGTGTGCTCGAAGTAGACGGCCGTGGCTACCAGGGAATCGTCCAGGACTCTGTCCCCGCAAATTTCGCCGGCCGTGGAACAGCCAAAAAAGTGGGCTTGCGGATAGCCTTTCTTCAAGCTGTCCAGGTACTTTTGCCCTTTGAGTACGGCCGGGCTGCCGAATAGAAAGATCAGTTGGGCGGGCAGGCCGGATTCTCCCGGCGTCCCATTTTGCCAACCTGTCGCCTCTTTCCAGTAATGCTGGTCAATCTTCATTTTTCTGTTGCCCCGCTCCTGGCCCGTTGGTAAATGGTGTTTTTGCCCGCAAACTGGCCCAAACAAAAACAGAACACGTTAAGCTAATTATTACCTGCTTATAGAAGTTTAACGATAGTCTAGCGATGAGGCAACAACCTGAAAGTCCCACCCATTGTAGAACGATTTGCTAAATCGTTCTGAACCGGTAGTGATAAAAACCGCCAGTGTCCAGCAAGTTATCAGGTTGTCGAGCCCGCACCTTGGTAATACACACCCCGGCCGCGCCCCAGCGAACGATCAGGCCCAACTCGATCAATTTCTTGAAGTCCAGGCTACGGGTGGCCTTGGCCCGCTCCGTCAGGCGGGCGTAATCACGGTCGCGGATGAAGCCGTTTTGGTCTATTTCGTGGCCAGCCGCACCGTCCGGCCGTTGCCGTCTATAAAGTGGTGCTTGGGCAATAACTCCATAGACGATATTTGGACGAAGCTGGCTGAGTGGTTTCATGCTGGCATTATAACTTTCCTGGGCCATCGAGGCGATATTGGGCGGCCGTTAGAGGGCCAGCTACTAGGCGTGGAATCAGCCGGGGGTGGCGAAGCAAGCTCGGCCGTACACCAATCACCCTGGCTACTTCGTCCATATAGTCGAGCAATTGAACGCGCATCGGATGAATACCTTGCCGGAGCTGTTTCGCCCACTGGCGGCGGATTGTCGCTTCCATTTCGGCCGGAGGCGGTAGCCTGACCTTACCGGCAAATACCCGGGCTGCCCACCGGGATTGTATTTCTGCCACCGGCAGCAGAGGGCCGGCGACGGTACACAGGCTAATGAAAGCCAGGTTTGGCAGATGAGAGGGGAATACGTGCTTATACAATACCACTGAGTCACCAGATACCTGGATCAGGGATGGGTCTAGAAAAGAGAAGCCTGGGCCATAACCGGTGCAATACACGATGGTATCCACTGGCGCTGGCACGCCATCAACGAAAACGACCTGATGCGGCTCCAGTCGCGCAACTTCCGGCCGGACTGTAACAGCGCCGGCGGCGATACAGCGCAATAATTCCGAACCGGGCACTGGTCGCGCTCGCAAAACGTCAAATACAGGCATGGTCCTGGCCGGGGCCAGCAATTTCCAATCAAAGCCCATGCGCCGGTATTCCCGGAGGACGAGGTGGCGGAAGAAAAACATGCGCGCCCGGTAAGGCAAGAGTGTACTCAGGCGGGTCAGGTTGTGGTCATACGGCCGGCCGCCGAGTGTGTGTGGTAGGAACCAGACGCCACGCCTGGTACTGAGTTCGACCTGCCGGGCGACTTTGCTCACTTCGGTGGCGATATCTGCGCCACTGCTGCCAACGCCAACGACGAGAACGTTCCTGTCTTCGAACCCTTCTGGCCCTTTGTAGCGGGCGCTGTGTGACGCCAGCCCCTGATAGCTTTCGACGCCCGGATAATGGGGAATGGCCGGCTGCTGGTAAAGCCCACTGCACACCGCGACAGCGTCGAAAGTTTCTACCAGGGATGTGCCGTCTACCTGGTGGGTTGTTACCTGCCAATGCCCATCGGCCGTGGGCGACAACTTCTCAACGCCGGTATTCAACCGGATACGGTCCTGGAAACCAAAATGATGGACGTAATCGTCCAGGTATTGCCGGACGTCTGCCCGGCCGGGAAATTCTGGTAGTGTGTCCGGGAAGGGAAAATCGGAAAAGGCCATCATCTGCCGCGACGTATTTGTGCGCAGCGAGCGATAGGCCAGCCCGCCACCATCGGGCAGCGCTTCATTATAATTCCACAGCCCACCGATTTCCGGCCCCTGTTCAAAGACGGCCGGTTCCAGGCCCTCCTCAAGCAGGCATTTGGCGGCCGCCAGGCCACTAACGCCGGCGCCAATGACGGCCGCTCGTAAAGAGTCTGAAGGTATCAGTCCACCTCCTCCCCCGGCCGGTACTCCCGCTCCAGGTTGGCCCGGATGTCGGCTTCGTCCAGCCAGACCGGCTTGAGCTGGCGCTGGGCAAAGAGCGGGACCTGGTCGGCGTAATGGGGGGAGTCCGGCCGGGCGGTGGCGCTGCCGAACTGGTGGATGCTGCGCGAATGGACCTGGCCGTTGGCGTCCCAGGTCACCAGCATGATGTAGGAGTCGCCGGCGTGGCCGTGCAGGTAGCCATCGTCGGCCAGGTTGCCGTAAATGGCGTGCAGCACGTCCGGCCCGCCGCCCAGGCCCACGTCCAGGTCGCCCCGCTCCAGGCGGTTGACCTCCTGCCAGGGTACGTCCAGCCGGCCGTGGTGCTCCAGAAGCCAGCGGACGGTCTGGGTATAGCTGTCCACGATCTCGGCCGGCGGCGTGTTGGGATCGCCGTCAAACGGCTGGGCGGTCAGGATGGCCAGGGCCGCGGCCGGGTTTTCCGGGTTGGCCCGCAAATCCCAGCTCTCCAGCAGCGCCAGGCCGGCCTGCAAGTCCGGATCGTCGGGAATGGGGGCGCTGAGCAGTTCCTGGAGGAAGAGAGCCATGTTCGACTCGGCCGCGTAGGCCATGTCGTACTTATAGGTGTAAAACTCCTCTTCGGTAATGGAATCGTCGCCGCCGAACAGCTCCAGGGCGCGCAGGGCGCGGTTGTTCATATCCTGGTCAATGCCCAGCGTCGGCGAATAGGCGGCCGGGTCGGGGTTGCCGGGGTCGAGCGTGGTGCGAAAGGGACTGTTATTGGTGTTCTGGATAAAGCCGGCCGCCGGGTTGAAGACCTGCGGCAACTGGTCAAAGGGCAGGTACTCCGTCCACAACGTTTCCGAACTGTCGCCGGGCAGGTACGCTTGCCAGTCGTATCCCTCGGCCCGCACCGGCAGCAGCCCGTTGTAAAGGTAGTAAATGTTGCCCTCGCGGTCGGCGTAACCGGCGTTGAACGTCGGCAACTGGCCCAACCGCATCGCCGTCTGCCACTCCTCAAAGTTGCGGGCCTTATTCAGCCGGTACAATTGCTCGAAGATGCCGACTTCGCCAAAGCCGGCGTAGCGGATAGCGTAAACGCCGTGCGGCCGGCGGGCTACCGGCCCATAGACCGACCACAGCACCTCTTCTTTGACCGTCCACCGCAGCCGGCCGACGATTTTGACCGTGATCGGCGCTTCTCGCACTTCCAGCTCCCGCCACTGGCCGTCAAAGCGGTACTGGTTGGGGTTGTCCGGGTTGATTTCCAGGATGTAAACGTCTATCAAGTCGGAATCGTTGACGGTGAAAGCCCAGCCGACGTCCCGGTTGTGACCGTGGACGATGGTCGGCACGCCCGGCAGTAGCGCCCCGGCCGCGTCCCACCCCTCCTCGCTATGGACGTGAGCTTCGTACCAACTGAGCGGCCCGCTCCACGGCTGGTGCGAATTAACCGCCAGAAACGTCTCCCCATTGGCCGACCGGGCAGGACTGACGGCGAAGGTGTTAGAGCCGAAGATGTGGTTATGTAGTTGTGTGGTTGTGTAGTTGTGTAGATCCGTCTCCTGGTCTCCTGGTCTCCTGGTCTCCCCCTCTTCTGCTAGTGGTTCGTCAGAAAACAACTCCGCCAGCGTCCCGTCCAGGCCAAAGAAGAGCGGCGACTTGTGGACCGAGGCGGCAACCATGTCTTTGCCGCTGATAGGGAAGAGGCCGGGCAGGGCTTCGTCCTCGTGCAAAGCGGCGTAATGATTCAGCCCGGCGGCGTAGCCGTCCAGCATCGCCCGTGTGTCTTCGGCGATGCCGGTCTCGTAATTGGCCTCGACCACGTCCCAGATGCGCAGCAATTGGACCATGTAATCGTTAGGGGCGGCGTCCCGGCCGTAAACCGTGGCCAGCCGGCCACGGGCAGCCAGGATCGTCTGCTGGATAGTCAGGAAGTCGTCCTCGGCGTGGGCGTAGGCCAGCCCATACGCGGCGTCGGCGTCGCTGACGCCAAAGACGTGGGGCACGCCCCAGGTGTCGCGCAGGATGCGGGCGTCGTAATTGTCCCCGGCGCTGGCCAGGTAACTCAGCTCGTCCCGCTCCGGCCAGAAAATATAGAGCCCGGCCGCGGCCAGAAGGACGAGGATGGTGATGAGGATTCGTTTCCACATAGGCTGAAGTAATTGAGTAATTGAGTAATTCAGTAATTACTCAATTACTCGATAATCCCGACTTCGCTAAATTGCGGCAGGCCGCCCCAGTAAAGAGCCCAACCAGCAAATACCACAGTAGCCAGCACGTAGGCGACCAGGAAGAAGAGCAGCACCGGCCGCTCCTTGATTGCCCTCCGGCCCCAGACCAGGCCAACCACGGCCGCCAGGACGGCGAAAGGCACACCCAACGGCGCGGTGCCGCCCTCGATGACGACGATGAAGTAGGTCAGGCCGTAAATGACCGCCGCCGGAATTTCCAGCCGTCCGTCCCGTTGCTCGCCGGGAACCGGCTGCCGCCAGTGCCGCCCGGCGATCAGAACGGACAGGCCAATCACGGCCGTGTGCCACAGGTAATGGCTCAGCACCTCGTCGTAAAAGTGGGTCAGCTCGTAGGGGTCGTTAGGCCGCGTTTCCTGGAGCAGGTGGCCAATGGAGTTGGCCGACAGGTGCATGCCCTGCCCTTCCGCCCACATGGCGATGAGCACCAGGAAGAGCAGTGTGGCCCGGGAGCCAGGCGCCGCCTCCCGGCTGCCCCAGTAAAGCAGCCAGTAAATGGGTATCAGGACCAGAGGTGTGAATACGTCAAGAACGTCGCCGACCTTTATCAGCGGGAACAGGCCCAGTTGCTGGCTGAGGAGGCCGGGCAGAATGATGAAGACGGCAAAGAGCACGGCAAACAGAAGCGTGAGGCGCGACAGGCGATGCATGATGTCCCTCCTGTGGCAGGTGACAGGCACTTTTGAAGTGCCTGTCACCTATGAGCATGTTTACTCGCAGAACGCCGGCGCGTCGTGGAAGACGACGTCGGTGATGAACCACTCCTCTTCGCCGACCCGCTCGATAGTGATCGTTTGTGGCAGCAGCGTGGGGCCGTCGCTCTCCACCAGGCTGCTGTCCGACTCGCGGTAAATGGTCGTGGTCCACGTTTCGCAGGTGTCCACCTCGATCAGGTCGTTGGTGACGATGCGGATGTCGTTGATGTAGCTGTTGTAGAAGTCCAGCTCGGCCACCTGGACCAACCCCTGGCTATTTAGGTCGTTAATGTAGGCGGTGATGTCGTCCAGCACCGGGCCGGCAAAGATTTGGGCGGCAATGGTGGGGTCGCCTTCCTGGTAGGCCGCGATTTCAATCTCAATGGCGCCGGTCAGGAACTTGGAGATTTCGTTGGCCAGCTCCGGCGAGGCTGGCAGCGTCTCTGGCTGGTCGGGGAAGAAGGGATCCGTCCCGGCGTCTATCTCATCCCCGTCGTCCACGCCGTCCCGGTCCATGTCCGGGTCCAGTGGGTTCATTCGGTAGAGGACTTCCAGCCCGTCGGACAGGCCGTCGCCGTCGGTGTCCGGGTTGGCCGGGTTGGTGCCGACGAAGAACGCTTCTTCCTCGTCGGACAGGCCGTCGCCGTCGCTATCGGGCTGGTCGGCCGGCGGTGGGGTAGCGTCGCTGGGCGGCTCGGCCGGCGGCTCGACCGGCGTTTCACGCGGCCCGTAGAGCGACTGGACGCCGGCAATGTCGTCGTCGCCCAGGAAGCGGCGCGGGCCAAAGTAGCTGGGGTACATCAGCGCGTCGGGGTCATCGCTGTGGTCCAGCCCCAAAACGTGGCCAATCTCGTGGGCCGCCACGGTGACCAGGTCCACGTCCTGGGCGGTGCTGTTCACCCATCGCTCGTCAAGGTCGAAGTGCAAAACCACCAGCCGGTCGGCAAAGGGATTAGGGAAGCTGGCGTGGGCCAGGACGTCTCCCGGCCCGTCAAAGGGGTCGCCGTCGCCGTGGTCGCCGCTGTACCAGGCGATCTCAATGTCGGCCTGGCTCAGGCCGGCTACCTCGGTGAAAGTCAGCGGCGTCTCGGCCGTCCATAGGGCAAAGGCCTGCCGGACCAGCTCCCGCTCCTCGTCGCCGGGCAGGTCGTCCGTGCCGTTGAGGAAGACGTAGGTCAGGTCGAACTTGCCCCACTTGGAGATGGCCTGAAACTCGGCCATAGTATTGGTCATTTCGCTCTCGTCGGGCAGGTTGTCGTAGGTGTAAGTGACGCCGGCCGGCGCCGGGACGGCGCCACTGGACACCGCATTGCAAGCCAGCCCCACCAGAGCCAGGGCCAATAAAAATGAGAGTCGGGAAACAAACGAATGCCGTTTCATCATACCTCCTGAAAAAAGTGATGAGCAATCAGCAATGAGCGATGAGCAATGAGTGAGCATACCCACCTGCTACCTGCCACCTGCCACTTGCCACCTACTACTCGCCCACTCGCATACTCATCCTCATACGTGAGAAAACCCCCAATGGTCGCAGATGTTGCTACCGGACTTCGTAGGCATAGAAGAGTGGGTCGGCGTGGAAGCCGGGGAAGGTCAACAGCCGGCCGTTTGGGTATAGGCTGCGAACCTGGTCAATCTCGGCCGAACGCTCTGGCAGAAACAGGTAGACACTGTTGCCACCGGCCGGCGACGGGTTGTCTGTCTCAATCACGTCCACCAGGCTAACGTCCGTTTCGACCAGAAACGGGAAGGTCGGAAAACCGCTGTACATGCTCGGCGGGCCGTGGAAGTAAGCCGTCCACCGGCCGTCGAGCGCGTTCAGATAATCGGCGATGCCGGCGGCGATTTCCGTGTTCCGGTCGCCAAAACGATGCTGCGCCTGGTACGTGCCAAAGTAAAAGACCAGGTCGGACAGCGCCAGCAGGCCGGCCAGGGCCAGAATGACCGGCAGGCCATAGCGCCACTGTACGTTGAAAGCATTTAACAACCGCTGGCCCAGCCAGACCAGCGCTAGGGCAATCAGTAGATAAACGGCCGGCGTGGCGATAACCAGGCGGTGGCTGTACGGCGGGTTCTCCAGCAGGATAGCGGCAAAGAACAGCGTCACCCCCAGCCAGAGCAGCAGCAAGACGTAGCGGAGCTGGCGGGCCCGCCCCAGGGCCAGCCCCACCCCCAGGGCCAGCAGCACGGCCGGCCAGAAAGAAAGCAGCGTCAGGCCCGGGTTGTAGGCCGGGCTGGTATCCTGCCCGTAGTTAAAGGCCAGCAGGCCGCGCCAGAACTGCAAGGTCAACACCTGGGCGGCGTTCAGCCCGGTACGGCTGCTCTCCTGCAGGAACCAGCCACTCTGGAAAATGCCCAGGCTGTTGGCCCGGTCCATGAAAAGCAGCGGCTCGTCCCGGTAAAAGAGAATTTGGGGCAGGGCGACTACCAGGGCTACGGCCGCCGCCGCCAGCAGATGGCGGCGCTGTGCCCACAGCTCTTCTCGTTCCATTAAAAGCAGAAACAGCAGCAGGCCGGCCAGCATCAGCGGGAAAAGGTGGGAGCTGGTGTAGAAATAAGCGTTCAAACCGGCCGATACCCCGGCCAGCAGCCAGGCCAGCCGGTTGCGGCTTTGCCAGGCGGTATAGAGCAGGCCCAGGGCGGCCAGGACCAGCAGCGGGTCCCAGATGTTGGTCATGCCCAGCCGGCTGTAGTGGACGTGCAGGTGCGAGCCTGCCAGCAGCAGCGCCGCCGCCAGCCCCACGGCCGGCCCCCACAGCCGCCGGCCGGTCAGGTAAATAGCCGGCACGGCCAGCGCCCCGGCCAGCGGCGACAGCAGGCGAATGGCCAGCACCGAGCGGCCGAGCAACTGTAAAGGCACAGCCATGACAAACAGGGGCAGGGTAGGGTTGGTCAGCCAGCCGGTGGCAAAGGGATTGCGCAGTTGGCCGTTGGCCACCGCCCAGGCGTCCAGCCCCAGGCTGGCTTCGGTGCCGTTGAGGATAAACGGGTGGCTGGTGAGGCTCGCGACCCGAATAACCAGAGCCAGAACAAACAGCCCCGCAACTGCCAGCCGCTCCCAGCCCGGCCGGGGAATGGGAGAGGGCTCTAACGGCTGGCCATCCCACAGGCCGTAAAAAGCCAGACCGGCGGCCAGCAGCCATAGATAAATGGCCAGGCTGGGCCGCTGCACCGCCCCCTCGTTGTTGACCTGGCCGTTGGCCAGGAGCACCAGGAGAAAACCGAGCAGCACCAGCCAGCGCTGGCGGGGCACGGCTCGGAAGTCGGGCAGAGTCACAGTTGCCAGCCAGCCCCGGCCGGCGTGCAGGCCCAGGCCCAGCAGGGCGGCCAGGGAAAGGCCAAACCAGGGTGCGGCCGTTTGCGGTTCTTCCGCGCTGCGCAGGATGGACTGGCCCAACAGTGCCCCAAACAGGGCCAGCAGGGTCAGGCCGCCGTTGGCCAGCGCCGGGCCAAATTTAGGCAGCAGCCAGGGGCGGGCCGGCCGGGCAGCCGGTGCTTCGGCGTAGTCCGACAAATCGAGAGGTTCCACGGCTGTCGCCTCTCGCATCGCAGCTTCAGGCGCGGCCAGGGCCACGACCCCTTCGCCGTTGCCGGCCAGCTCCCACCACTCGTCTTCCGGCCGGATTTCAATCGGCCGGGCCGGTGGCAGGGCGGCGGCAATCGGGCGGTTGCCCTGCTTGCGGGCAATAAAAAGCAGCATCGTGCCAATTTCCGGCGGCTCTTCCTCGTAAAACGGCCGCAGCCAGCGCTCGGCGCTGCGCAGGTTGCTCTCCCAGGGAGCCAGGATCCAGTGGCCGGTGAGGAAGTGAAGCATGGCCGAGGGGACTCCCTGGACGTGTCCCCATTCCAGGGCGTGCAGCGCTTCTCGCGAGAAATAATATTGCCACCGCTCGACGGCCAGGCCGGCCTGGGCCAGCCTGGCCGCCCACTGCTCCGGCGGGTCGGTGTGGGCGTGGCGGGCGATGGCGTTAAAGAAGCGGCGGTAACCGTCGGCCAGCCCTTTCAGCCGGAGGCGCTCCAAAAACTCCGCCCCACCCAGTTGTTGCGTGAAGGTCTGGGCCGGCATGGTCATCACCAGCCGGCCGCCCGGCCGGAGCACGCGGCTGGCTTCGTAGAGCACGGCCTGGACGTTGGGAATATGTTCCAGGACGGAGTTGCTAACGATGCTGCCAAAAGCGCCATCCGAAAAAGGCATCTGCTCGCCCAGGCTTTGCACGGCCAGTTGGTAAGCGCCGGAGCGCCGCGCCTTTTGCAGCGGCCCCCACCAGGGGTCCACGCCGGCCGCCAGCGGCCGGTCAAAGGCCATCTGGGCAAAGTGGCCGTCGCCGCAGCCCAGGTCCAGCACCGGCTCAGGCAGCTCAATGTGGCGGTAGAAGCGGGCCTCCACCGCCCGGAGCAGGGCGCGGAAGGCCGGCACGCTTTTCAGGTGGCGCCAGAGGAGATCGTTCAAGCCATACTATCTTTCATGTGTCGTAGCCGCTCGTAGGCGGCCGGCTCGGGGGCGCTGCTGTCTTTTTTGCCCTGGCGCAGATTGTTGAACAGCCGGATGTACTCGGCCGCCGTCTGGTCCGGGCTGAAGCTGCGGGTGATGATTTCCGGCGGGCAGGTATAGGCGTCCCGGTGGCTCAACACCCGGATCACCGCCTGGGCCAGGGCCTGGTAGTCGCCGACAGGCACGACTTCGCCCATGCCGGTCATCGTCACCGGCTGGCGGACGCCGGGCAGGTCGGAGGCCACGACCGGTGCGCCGTTTATCATCGCCTCCACCTGGACCAGGCCAAAGGTCTCGGTGTTGTTCAGACTACACAGGACCAGGCAGTCCAGGCTTCGGTAGAAGGCCGTTAACTCCGGGCCGCGCAGCGCGCCCAGCAGGTGGTAATGTTCCTGGTGGGCCTCAAAGAGAGGTTTCAGCCGGGCCAGGTAAGCGTCCTCGCCCAACGTGTCCGGGTTGGCGTGGAGTACGTGGGCGTCGGGAAATCGCTCCCGGATGGCCGGCAGGGCCTTGAGCAACACCTCGATCCCCTTTTCGGCGGCAATGCGGGCCGAAATGCCGATGACGCGCCGGCCGGCCAGGTTGTGGCGGGCCTGAAAGCCGGCCACGTCGGCGGCCGTTGCTTCGACCAGCTCTACCGGCGGCGGAATGATGTACAGCTTTTTGCCCAGGTAGCTGGACAGGTAAGGAGAGTGGCTGCCAAAGTCCCGGGTGTAGGTGACGACGGCGCCGGCCAGCGTGCCGGCCAGCCGGTTCATGGAGTGGACCACCCGGTCCACCAGCCGGTTAAAAAGGCCGTCCGGCAGCCGCAAATCGGAGTGGTAGGTCAGGACTACCGGCTTGCCCAGCAGCCGGCCGCGCAGGGCAACCCCCGGCGCGTCGAATTGAGGCAGGTGCAGGTGGATAATGTCGGCCTGCCGGACGTATTTCCAGGCCAGGAAGCCAAAGGTCGGCATAATCACGCCCTTGCTGATGCGGAAGGCCACCGGGACCCGGACGACGTTAACCCCATCCTGCCATTCCTTGCCGGGCAACTCGTGATCGTAATGAGAGGTGAGCACGGTCACCTCATGTCCCTGGCGGGCCAGGGCCCGGCACAGGCGCTCGGCGTAAATAGTCAGGCCGCTGATGTGCGGCCGGTAGTAGGTCAGGACTTCTAGAATCTTCATTGAACAGAGATGAGGGATGAGAGATTGGAGATTAGAGATTACCAATCTCCAATCTCTAATCTCCAATCTCCCTTACCCTCCATAACCTGGCGACTTGCTTTTCGCCGGCATGGCCGCCCGCGCCGAGGCCAGGACGCTGCCAAAGGTGGCGCTGGTGCGGTTGATGCCAATAACGCCCAGAATCGCCAACAGCAGGTAATTCAGGGCGTGGTAGAGGAAAGCGAAACTGGCTGACGCGGCCTCCGGCCGGTGGAGAATGGACACCAGGGCAAAAGTAACGCTGCCCTCAAAGACGCCGACCCCACCGGGCGACGACGGCGCGGTGAGGCTGAAGGCGGCGATGCAGACGACAAAAGCCGCCTCGGCCAGGCTGGTCTCCAGGTGGACGGCTCGCAGGGCCAGCCAGTAGCCGGCAATAATCGGTAGCCAGACGACGACACTTAGAACTAATAAGATCAGCCCGTCTTTGAAGCGGGTCAGAACGTTAAGACCCAGCAATAAATTGTCCAGCCGTTTAACCCAGGCAGCCGTATCCAGGAACGGGACCCGGTCTAAAATGCGGGTGGCCATCCGGCCGGCCAGCGCCCGCTGGTTGGCGGCAATCACCAGGACGGCGGCGGCGACGATCGTCAACACCCCTACCACTTGGACCACGGCCTGGGTGTCGGCCGGCAGGTCACTGACGGCAACCAGTGTGAACGGAAAGAGGATGATAATGAACAGAAAGTCGAAGACCCGCTCCACGACCATCGTGGACAGCCCCTGGGCAATGGTCACCGGCGGCACGTTGCCGACCAGTACGGCCCGGGCCACGTCGCCCACCCGGAAAGGCAGGATGTTGGTCAACAGGTAGCCGATACTTTGAATGTGGAAGACCTTGCTGTAAGGGACCCCGTCGCCCCCGGCCCGGCCGCTGTTGAGCATGAAGCGCCAGCGCACCGCCCGCAACAACATAAAGACCAGCAAGGCCAGCCCGGCCAGGGCCAGGTAGTCGTAACGGGTCGTTTGCAGGGCGGCCAGGATGTCGGCCGGCTTGATGAAGAAAAAGAGCGCCCCCAGGCACACCAGGCTGATGGCAATGCCCAGCCAGAACTGGAGCCTTTTCCCTGTGGTCGTTGTTCCATCCATGACTGCCGGATTATAGCAAGAATGGCGGAATCAACGAACGATGTTATTATCTGGTAACGCAGGTGGCAGGTGGCAAGTAGGCAAGTGGCAAGTAGGCAGGTGGTAGGCACTCGCAAACTCGCAGCGACCCTTGGTCGCCACTCGCCCACTCAGCCCTCAGTCCTCAGTCCTTCTTATGGATGACCACGATCACCTGACTGCCGCCCCGGCCCAGCCCAGGCCGGCCACCGTCCTTTTTGCCATCGTGACCGACCTGGCCGAGCTGAGTCAGGCGCTGGACCTGGAGGACGCCGGCCGGCTCAGCCACGAGCTATGGCAGCAGTTAGACGCCATCATCACTGCCGCCGGCGGCCGGATAGACAGGCGCATGGGCGACACCGTCGTGGCCGTCTGGGGCGCCGAAACCGCCCGCGAAGACGACCCCGAACGCGCCGTCCAGGCGGCGCTGGCTATGCAAGAAGAGGTGTCACGTTTTTCCGTGTCAAGTGTCAAGTATAGAGCGCCAGGCGAAGGGGAACACTTGATACCTGACACCCGGCACTTGCCACCTGACACCTGGCACTTGACACCTGACACCCGGCACTTGACACTCCGGATCGGTATCGCCACCGGCGATACGGTCAACACCGCCGGCTGGCTGGCCGAGGCAGCCCCGCTGGACGGTATTTTGATCAGCCACAGCACCTACCAGCAGGTGCGCGGCGTTTTCGACATTCAGGCCCAGGAGCCGCTGGCGGTTCAGGGTCCAGACCGGCCGCTGCCGGTCTACCTGGTTCTCCGCCGCAAGCCGCGCGCCTTCCACGTCAGGGCCCGGGGCGTCGAAGGCATTGCCACCCCCATGATCGGCCGGGAACACGAGCTGGCCCAATTGCAGGCCGCCCTGGAAACGGCCATGCGCCAGCGCCAGACCCAGATGGTCACCATCCTCGGCGAGGCCGGCCTGGGCAAATCGCGCCTGCTCTACGAATTTGACGACTCGGTCGAACTCCGGCCGGAGCAAATCTGGTACTTCAAAGGGCGCTCCGAGCCGGCCCGGCGCCATCTGCCCTACGGCCTGCTGCGCGACCTGTTCACCTTCCGCTTCGACATCCTCGACAGCGACCCGCAAACGGTGGCCCGGCAAAAAGTGGAAGCTGGCTTTGCCGCCGTCTTGGGCGAGGGCGAAGAGAGCCGGATGCGCGCCCACCTGGCCGGCCAGTTGCTCGGCTTCGATTTCGGCGATAGCCCCTACGTCCGGGGCATCCTCGACGACGGCCCGCAAATTCGCCAGCGGGCCACGGCCTACATCGCCCACTACTTTGCCGCCGTCAGCCAGGACGAGCCGGCCCTGGTTTACCTGGAAGACATTCACTGGGCTGACCGGCCGTCGTTGGAGCTGATCCAGGAACTGGTCCGGCGGCTGCCCCGCCAATCCCTGATGATCGTCTGCCTGGCCCGGCCGCCGCTGCTGGAACAGTTCCCGGAGTGGGGCCAGGACCACACCCGGCTAATCCTGGAGCCGCTGACAGCTTCCGACAGCCGGCAGCTTGTGGCCGAGATTTTGCAAAAAGCAGACCACGTGCCGGAGGCGCTGCCGGAGCTGATCGTTCAAAACGCCGAGGGCAACCCCTTTTACGTCGAAGAGCTGATCAAGATGCTGATTGAAGACGGCGTTATCGTCACCGGGGCTGACCACTGGCAGGTGGACAGCAGCCGGCTGGGCAGCCTGCGCCTGCCGGCCACGCTGACCGGCGTTTTGCAGGCCCGGCTGGACGGCCTGCCGGCCGGAGAAAGGCTGGTTCTACAACAGGCGGCCGTCTTCGGGCGCGTCTTCTGGGACGAGGGGCTGGCCGCGCTCCAGCCGCCGGGTGACCGCCGCCGGGACCGCAGCCAGGTGGCCGGAGCCTTGCAGGCCCTGCGGCAGCGCGAGTTGATCTTCCGACGCCAACGCTCCAGCTTTGCTGGCGCCCAGGAATACGTTTTCAAGCACGCCTTGCTGCGCGAAGTGACCTACGAAACTGTCCTCAAGCGAGAGCGGCGGCTGTACCACCGCCAGGCGGCCGGCTGGCTGATGGCCCACAGCGGTGACCGCGAGCTGGAAGTCGCCGGGCTGATTGCCGAACACCTGGAGTTGGGCGGCGAAGGACGGGTGGCTGCCCGCTACCTGCAGCAGGTCGGCCGGCGGGCGTTGGACGCCAGCGCCTTCAACGAGGCCGTCGCCCTGTTAGAGCGGGCCTGGAGCCTGCTGGAAAAGAAGGCCGGCGACGACACGGAGACGACGCGGCTGCAGATCATGTTGACCCAGCAAAGAGGCAAGGCGCTGCGGGGCCTGGGTGAGTACAGGAAAGCCCAGCGCTGGCTGCGCCGGGGCGAAGGGCTGGCCCGCTCGGCCGGGGCCTGGCCGGAGGTGGTCGAAATCCTCAACCAACTGGCCCGGATTGACCGCGACCGGGGGACCTACGACGCCGCCTGGCAAACGCTCCGCGAAAGCCTCTCCCTGGCCCAGGCCCACGCCGACACGGCCGGCCAGGCCGCCGTGTTGCGCAACCTGGGCTGGCTGGCCATGCGTTCCGGCGTTTACTCGGTGGCCCGCGACTACTTGGAGAAGGGCCGGGCGCTCTACCAGGCCCTGGACGACCAGGCCGGGCTGGCCTCGATCTACAACGCCCTGGGGACGCTGGCCATTATGTCCGGCGTGTACGACGAGGGGATTGGCCATTACCGGCAAAGCCTGGCGCTGAAACGGCAACTGGGCGACCGGCTGGGCGTCTCAGCCGTGCTGAGCAACCTGGGCGAGACGGCCCGCGTCCAGGGCGATTACGCCGCCGCCCGAACATATACCGAAGAGGGGTTGGAGATCAGCCGCGAGATTGGCGACCAGGTCGGCATTGCCATTGCCCTGGATAACCTGGGCCATAGCGCCGCCGCCCTGGGCGAGGACGAAACGGCTTACGGCCATTACGAAGCGGCCGTGGCCCTGGCCCTGCGCCTGGGGGTCACGCCGGTGGCCCTGGACGCCCTGGCCGGCCTGGCCGGTGTCCTGGCCCGGCGCGGCGAGACGACCCTGGCCCTGGAACTATTGGGCCTCGTCCAGCACCACCCGGCCGCCGACGAAGAAGCCAGCAAAATCGTCACCCCCACCCTGGCCACCCTCCGTGCCACCCTGCCGGCCGACGTAGTCCAGTCCGGCCTGGAACGCGGCCGGGCGCTGTCGTTGGAAGAAGCCCTGGCCCGGTTGAATCTCGAGCCCAATTGAACGTGCAAAGCCACAGATAATTGATTATCATTGTTATCATTGGGTATCGTAAGAGGTTGAGCTATGAAGGTCGAAACAGTTTATCAACATATTGTCCAGACCCCCGACATTGTTGGCGGGAAGCCACGTATTGCCGGCCACCGGATCACAGTTCAAAACATCGTTATCTGGCACGAGCACATGGGCTATAGCGTGGACGAGATTGCCACCCAGTATAACCTGACCCTGGCCGAGATCTACTCGGCGTTAGCTTACTATTACGACCACAAGCAACAGATTGACGAATCTATCAAGGAAAGTGAATCCTTTGTCGAATCCATGCGCCAAAAAACCCCCTCTTTGTTAGCTCAGAAATTATATGAGCGAGCAGGTTAGGTTTTACCTGGATCTCATGCTCATTTATCAGGTTTTGTCTCCCGAAGAGATGAAAAATCGCGTCGAGTTCCTATAAAAGCAGAACTCTGCGCTGCTACTGTTCCCTAAGGTAAGGAGTAGACAATGGAATACGTGAATCTCGGCCGCTCCGGCCTCAAGGTTTCCCGCATTTGCCTGGGCACGATGACTTATGGCACGCCAAAATGGCGCGATTGGGTATTAGACGAGGAAGCCAGCCGGCCGTTTATCCGGCGCGCCCTGGAAATGGGCATTAACTTCTTCGACACGGCCGACTCCTACTCCAACGGCGTCAGCGAAGAAGTCGTCGGTCGGGCCTTGCGTGACTTCGTCAATCGTCAAGAGGTCGTTATTGCCACCAAGGTTTATTTTCACGTGGGCGAAGGCCCCAATGGCGGTGGCCTGTCCCGCAAGCACATCATGGAAGGCCTTGACAATTCACTGCGCCGCCTGGGTCTGGATTACGTTGACCTTTACCAGATTCACCGCTGGGATTACGCAACCCCGATTGAAGAAACAATGGCTGCCTTGCATGACGTAGTCAAAGCCGGCAAAGCCCTGTACATTGGGGCCTCCAGCATGTTTGCCTGGCAATTTGCCAAGGCCCAGCACACGGCCGATTTGCATGGCTGGACGCGCTTTGTTTCGATGCAGAATCACCTGAACCTCGTTTACCGGGAGGAGGAGCGCGAGATGGTGCCGCTGTGCATTGATCAGGGCGTGGGCGTAATTCCCTGGAGTCCCCTGGCCCGGGGCTTCCTGGCCGGTAATCGCAGCCGGAAGGGGGGCGGCGAGACGGCGCGGGCCAAAAGCGACGCCTACGCCCACAATATGTATTACCAGCCCGAAGATTTTGACGTGGTGGATCGGGTCGCGGAATTGGCCACCCAGCGGGGCGTCGCTCCCGCGCAAATTGCCCTGGCCTGGCTACTGCATAAACCAGGCATCACCGCCCCGATCATTGGGGCCAGCAAAATGGACCACCTGGAGGATGCCATCGCCGCCGCGCAAATCCAGTTGTCGGCCGAAGAAATCAAGCGCCTGGAAGAACCCTACCGCCCGCACCCCGTCTTGGGCCACGAATAATTTGCCCAATTCGTAAACGCAAATAGTTTGCGTCATTCGTGGCTATTTTTCAGAAAAGCTTATAGCTTATAGCTACCAGCTACTTACTCAGGAGGGATCATCAAATGAAACAAATCGTGCCTGGCGTTCATACCTTTACCGGCCTCATGGTCGGCCGGGTCTACCTGTTAGAAGGCGAGGATGGCCTATCCCTGGTGGATGCCAGCCTGCCCAACGCGGCCGGCAAAATCCTCAAGCAACTCGCCGCGGCCGGCCATCAGCCCGGCGATGTCAAGCGCATCTTCATCACCCACGCCCACCCCGACCACGTTGGCGCTCTGCCGGCCTTGAAGGCAGCCACCGGCGCGGCCGTCATTGCCACCGAACAAGAAAAACCGGTCATCGAGGGCCAGGTCCCCGTCCCGCGCCGGCCGTCCGGCCTGCGGCCGCCGAACATGACCGTTAAGCCCACGACCGTAGACCGGGTCGTGGCCGGTGGCGAGATGTTTTCGGAGGTCTTAGGCGGTTTGCAGGTCGTCTTCACGCCAGGCCACGCGCCCGGCCACCTCTCTCTCTGGCAGCCGGAGCGGCGTATCTTGTTTTGCGGCGACGTGATTTTTAACGCCCCCAGCTTGCGGCTGCCGTTCGCCATGTTGACCGTGGACATGGCCGAAAACATTCGCTCCGTCGGCAAGCTGGCCCAACTGGAACCGGCCGTCGTCTGCTTCGGGCATGGCCAGCCCCTGGTCGAGAACACGGCCGCGACCATTCACGCCCTGGCCCGCAAAGTCGGCGCGCCTGTGGCTGTTTGACGAATCCACGGATTGCACAGAATTCCGGCCGGCCTTTATTTCCCCGGCAAAAGGGCGTAAAATTGATGCCAGAGCTGGACCAGGGCGCGGCCGGGAGGATGTAGGCATGGATAGGATGCGGCCGTCGGTTTTGGACTGGCGGCCGTTTTTGTTTGGAGAATATATTTGGCGGCAAGATAGCTCGTTTGGAACAGGAGGGAGAGAATAGATGGCTGATGACATAAAGAAGTGCCCCTATTGTGCCGAAACCATCAAGGCCGAGGCCATTGTTTGTCGTTATTGTGGTCGGGAACTGCCCGAGTTTGAATCCAAACAAAAGACGCCAGAACCTGTTAAGGCTATTCGTGCCAGGAAGAGGAATAGAATGCGCTGGCTAAGCATCGCTTCGCTTGCCATCGTAGGATGCTTTGTCCTCTACTGCATGGGGTTAACAGCCATTGCCATTTGGGATGAAGATACACCTTCCGCAACAATTCCGGTTGCGTATCAAGGCGAATTATCAACCCGGCCCCAAGCCCAACCTTTGGTTGTCGCTGAAACAGCAACGACAGAACCAACCTCAACCAGGCAGCCGACTACAACACCAACTTACACGAAAACTCCCTCGCCAACTCTGTCACCGACGGCCGAACCCATAGACCTGGTCACGGTAATTGCCAATGGCAATCTGCGGAGTGGACCCGGTACGGATTATCCTGTTGTTAGCGCAGCAGTAGCGGGAGAAAGTTTGCCTGTTTACGCCAGGACACTTGATGGCTGGTTGCAGGTAACCGCAGACGGTCAGATGTGGATTGCTTCCTCGCTTGTCAGGCTTGAACAAGACATCTCAAACATTCCAGTAGCAGAAGCCACCCCAGCCTTGCCTACTAACACACCAACCCCAACCAAAACGTCATCTCCGACAAGTACACTTACTCCGACCCCGACGCCAACCATAACGCGAACACCCATTCCAAGCCCGACTCCTATACCTGAGACAGCAGGAGCTTCAAATTGGCTGCTCTATGAAGGGTTGTGGGTTGGCGTTCGTGAAATCAGATGGAACACATCACTGGGGTACTTCCGTCCCGACGCAGGGAAAATCTATCTATCGCTGTATGTGGTTGCCATCAACCTGAGCAACCAAACGCAAACTTTTTACTCAGGCGACTTTGCGCTTATTGATGGTGGTGGCCAGGTAAGCGGACAGGTTATCTTTGGTAGTATCGATCCTGAATTCTCAAGCTGCACTGTACGATCGGGTGGAGCATGCGAGGGCTGGTGGACGACAATGATTTGGGACCGGCCGGAAGTGAGAGCTAATCTAACATTCCAGTGGAATCCCTGTCTAATAATGTGTGGCCCTTTTGAGACATCAATTTTTCAGGATTAAGTTCCTCTCTGAGAAAGCACGTCATTCGTACAGGCTTTGTCTTTAGCAGGTAGCCAAGCTGGTACAACAGGCTGGTAGCCTGAAGTGAGTGAAAATTTAACAAAGGTGCAGGAGAGTACTGGGGAATGAAAGCCCTTTTACACTGGGTGCAAAGGTACTGGCTATTACTTCTAACCCTGGCGCTTGTTGCGTTAGGTGTGCTGATATTCTTGGGCTATTGGTTTAACTGGGACTGGGCGGGAGTAGGCAACTACACTGATCCTGAAGGAGGATTTCATCGTTCTAAAACTCTATGGGACTGGCTGGAGCTACTCATAATCCCACTTGTTCTGGCTGGTGGTGGATTATGGTTTAGTATGACACAAAAAAAGACCGAGTTGGAAATTGCAGAAAGGGAAAGACAAGTAGAGAGAGAAATAGCCAAAGATAGGCAAAATCAAACTATCTTGACAGCCTATTTCGACAAGATGACCGAATTATTGTTGGACTACAATTTGCGCATAAAAACGGAAGAGAATGCCGAGGAACGTAGTATTGCTAGGGCTAGGACGCTTGCTGTGTTAAGGAGCTTAGATGGTGAGCGAAAAGGTCAGGTGCTGAAGTTTCTTTGTGAGGCAGGACTGATTAACAGAGAGGGGTGCGTCATTCTCCTGATTGGAGCAGACTTGCGTGGTGCCGATTTGACCGATGCTCTCCTTGAAGGAGCTGAACTGAGAATGACTGACCTGAGAAAAGCTAACTTCTCAATTGCTAGCCTGGTGGACGCTAGCCTGGAGGCAACTAACCTGAAAGAGGCTGACTTCGAGGGAGCAGACATGGCGGGGGTTTACCTAGGAGAGGCCAACCTAGCACAGGCTAACCTGGCATGGGCTAACCTGGCGTGGGCTAACCTGGAATTCGCCAATCTAGAGGGGGCCAACCTGGAGAACGCCAATCTGGACAATGCTGTCTTAACGCGTGCTACTGTAGACCCTGAAAATTTGATTACAGCAAGGACACTTAAAGGAACTACCATGCCTGATGGCACAAAGTACGAGGATTGGATGACGAAGTATAAGCAGGCCAATTAAGATCTTACGGCCAGTTTTTACCTAAAAGAAATGTCAAAGATCAAAGAAACCTTCGACCGGCGCTTCCGGCAATGGCAAATTCAACTGCCCCTCGACGACCTCCGTCACCGCCGCAACGGCTCCATCCAGCAGGCCGGCTGGACGATCAACTACCGCTTCGGCCGGGAGGGGAGCCGGGAGTTCCTGAAGTACTTCGCCAGCCACCGTATGACCAACGACACCCTCAACCGCATCTGGCCAGACGGCACGGCCGAGGTGGTCAGCCATTTCCAGGAATTCTACCTGGCCGAGGATTAAGGAAGCGGAGCAAGCCTACTTTGAACACAACCGCCGCTTTTACCAACTGGTCGAAGCGCGAGGTTTGGCTTGACTTCGAGACGCAATGCGCGGAGCGAGTGGTCATTGGGGGAAGTTGATCGTTGATGGTTGGTAGTGGAGAGTTACTACCAACCATCAACGATGAACTATCAACTAAGAAACTAACCTGCTGGCGGCCGGAACCATTGGGTAGTAGGTTCGGTGCGGAAGAAGTTGAGCAGCATGTTGGCTGCCTTGAGTTGTCCGGCCGCCGATGGATGCACGCCGTCGGCACTAAAATCGGCGCAGGCCCAGGTCAGGCCATCGGAACGGGGGGTCAGGCCGTCCGCCCAGAAGTACGGCCCCCAGGCCAGCCAGGGGGCGTTGTCGTAACTCAGAGCTGGATCGCTCCCGGTGATTTGGGCCTCGATCAACCATTTGACGGCAAAAGCCCCTTGATAGGCCCAGGGCTCCGGACTGGTGGGATTGTTCGCGTAGCCACCGTAGGTACGAGAGGATAAGTAAATTGCTTT
>JAKEFB010000202.1 GCA_022616275.1 Chloroflexota bacterium | reverse complement strand
GGCCGCCTCATTGTCTGTCGAATGTCTGAGAATTCTGTTATCCGAGATAAATATTACGAGTGGGCCAACGAGGTCTTCGCCCGGTCACCCTTTGACGCCAAAACGAGCAATCTGATGGGGCTGGTGGCCGCGCTGATCTCCGGTTACGAAGGGGCGGTGAGCTATTTTTATTTTTCGGCCCAAAAGGCTGGGGCCACAGCGGCTGAGTTGGCGGCCGTGGCCAACATTGCCGCGGCGGCGGCCGGGCTCAACGTCTATGGGATGATGCCCAGGAGTGAGGCGCAGACCCCGCCGGCCGGTAATGAACCGGCGGCCGAATGACTGAGGTGGTATGAGCGAAAAACGATTTCCTAATGACCATCTGCTGGTTAGCACGGAGTGGCTGGCGGAGCACCTAGAAGATCCGGAGCTGCGCCTGATGGAAGTGACCGCGCCCGGCGCAGGCTATAACCTGGGCCACATTGCCGGCGCAGTTTACCTGAACCTGGACGACGTGTTGACCGGCCGGGCCAGCGGGATAGAACGGACGGTGGGGCCTGTTAACGAGGTAGCGGCCGTATTGGGCGGCCTGGGCCTGGCGCCGGCCAAACGGATTGTGCTCTGTGACGAAATTGGCGGCAGCCGCGCCGCCCAGACGTTTTGGCTGCTGGAGTACCTGGGCTGTGAACAGGTCCAGATTTTGGAGGGCGGCATGGAGCGCTGGCTGGCTGAGGGCCGGCCGACGACCCGCCAGAAACCGGCCATCCAACCAGCCACGTTTGTGCCTCACCTGCGTGAGGAGCTGCTGGCTACCGGCGACTGGATTGCCGCCCGGCTGGACAGCGGCGAGCTTCTCCTGGTGGATACGCGCCGGCCGCAGGAGTTCCGGGAAGGCCACATCCCCGGCGCAGTGAACCGGCCGTGGGACCAGAGCCTGGTCCAGCTTGCCCACCGCCAGTTCCGGCCGGCCGAAGAGCTACAGGCCGATTTTGCCGCTCTGGGGGCCGGCGACGGCCAAGAGATTGTCACTTACTGCAACACCGGCAACCGCTCGGCCCACACCTACCTGACGCTGCGCCTGCTGGGTTACGGCCGGGTCCGCAACTACGACGCCTCGTGGACCGAATGGGGGGCCAGGACCGAACTGCCCCGCGTGATTGGCGAGTAGGCATAGAGTAACTGCGTAATTGGTAATTACTCAATTACCAATTACTCAACTACGAAGCTGAGGAGAGTTAAACGATGGCTAAGAATCACTTACCTTTATTCCCCGTTACCGTCGTCGGTAGTTGGCCCCGGCCGGAGTACCTGATGGACGCGCTGCGCAAACGCCAGCGCGGGCAAATTTCTGACAAGGAATTTAACGAAATCGCCGACCAGGGCGTGCTGGAAGCGTTACTCTGGCAGGAAGAGGCCGGTGTAGACATCGTCAGCGATGGCGAACAGCGCCGCGATAATTTTTACTCTTTCGTGGCCGACAAGCTGGAGGGAGTGGAACTGGTGACGATGGCCGCCTTAATGGACATGGTGGAGGACAAAAGCGGCTTTGAGCAGATTTTGCGCGAGAAGGACGTTCCGGCCTTTGCCATCAAGAATGCTACGGTCATGGATAAAATCCGGCCGAAGGCGCCTCTGGCCCTGGACGAATACGAGTTCCTGCACCAGCGCACCGATAAGCCGATTAAAGTCCCCCTGCCTGGCCCGTACCAGTTGATGCGTTCGATGTGGGTGGACGGCGTTTCCGACCGGGCCTACAGCAGCCGGGAAGAGCTGGCCCTGGACCTGGTCGAGATTTTGCGCAACGAATTGATTGCCTTGCGGGACGCCGGCGCAGCCTTCGTCCAGTTTGACGAGCCAACCCTGACCGACGTCGTCTTCAGCCCGGAAGTGAAGGAGCGCTCCTTCATGTGTGGCTCGATGTCGTCTACTTCCGGCAACCCGACGCGGGAGCTGCTCCTGGTCACGCGCATGCTGAAAAGCATCGTCGAAGGCGTAGACGGTATCCGCGTCGGCGTTCACGTCTGCCGGGGCAACTGGAGCCGCAAGGAAGATGTTCTGCTTAAGGGCGATTACGAACCCCTGGTGCCGACGATGATGGGCATGGGCGTGGACCAACTTGTCCTGGAATTTGCCACGCCCCGCGCCGGCGAGCTGGAGGTCTTTGAGCATTACCCACAAGCCATTGAGATGGGGTTGGGCGTCAGCAATCCTCGCTCGGATACCGTCGAGTCGCCGGAGTTTATCGTTAATAAGGTGAACGAGGCGCTGCAGTTTTTCAAGCCGGATCAGATTTTCCTGAACCCGGATTGCGGCTTTGGCACCTTTGCCGACCGGCCGCTTAATACGGCTGAGGTCGCCGCTCAAAAACTACACTCGATGAGTGAAGCAGCCCAGCAATTACGCGCCACCTACGGTTAGAGAGGCACTATGACCGAAAATACCAAGATTAACGGCCTGGACATTGCCGCTACCCGGGCGGCTATTGCCACCGTCGGCGCCCAGCCCGGGTCGTCCAAGGCTCCCAAGAAATCGCGGGTGCGCTGGCTGTCCGGCCTCAAGTTCAAGGCCGCCATTCGCAACCACGAGTTTATCGTGGACGAACCGGCTCACCTGGCCGGCGAGGACGAAAGCCCGAACTCGATGGAGTACGTCCTGGGGGCTTACGGGGCTTGCCTGGCCACAGGGGTTGTGCTCAACGCCAGCCAGCGCGGCATCGCCATCCACAACCTGGAGGTGGCCGTTTCCTCCACCCAGGACAACGTTTTCACCTTCCTGGGGCTGGGCTCGGAAGGCCACCCCGGCTTTGACGAGATTGTAGCCAAGCTATACGTCCAGGCCGACGCCGACGAGGCCACGTTGCAGGAAATCTGGGAACACACGATCAAGACCTCGCCGGTCCATAACACGCTGGCCCGGCCGGTCACTATTCGGGCCGAGATGGATTTCATTCCGTAGCCGGACCAGGCTTGGTCAGATGCGCGAGCAAAAGAACCTCGTTCCCCTCCCTTACCGGCGGGTCAGTGTCCAGCCTTACCAGGGCGAGATGACCGAAACGGCTATCTGCGCCCACCTGCTCGGCCGGGAGGCGTACCGGCGGACCGATTTCGTGGTGCTGCGCCAGGGGGCAGCTACGGCCATAGCCGCCGTCTCGGCTCCTGACCGGCAAAGCCTCTTTAGTCCCATTGACTCGGTCGAGGTAATTGCCCTGCCGGATCGTTGCACCTACGTCGAGCTGCCCAATGTGGACACCGGCAACCGCTCGGCCCTGGCGGCGGCCGCCTACCAACTGGGTATCAGCCCGGAAGAGACGCTGGTCGTCTGCGGCAAATACGCCCACGTCAATTTTATACACCAGCCCGACCCGCTGGTTATCCGGGTTGTCGAGGTCGCGCCGCCGGAACCGCCTAAGCTCTTTGACCTGGCCCAACACGTGCTCAGCTACGCCGACCTGCCCCCCATTCGCCTGGAGCTGGAGCGGATTGACTTAAATGAGCTGGCCGCCGGCCACACGCCGCTGGCCTTCCTGGTGCCCTGCCGTTCCGGCGGGCTGGACCGTCTCAGCGCCCCGGTTTATTTCCTGGACGAACGGCCGGCCGAGCGCCAGGAGTGGCTGTTGATTGGCTGCGAGCGCAGCTTGCAGTTCCACCGCCACTACTACGGCGACGAGCCACCTCGCATTGAGCTGTGCCCGCGCCGGCTGGCCGGCCGGCGCCAGGAGCCGACGCTACTCAAGTGCTGCCTGCTGGAGTTTCACACCGAACTGGACGGCGTTATCGCCGTTACTCCCTGGGGCGCCGACCTGCAACAGGTTGAAGCCGCTCTACGGCAGCTCGTCGCCACCTATGAGGAGAAAGCATGACCAAAGCCTGGGCCAACGTCTTTACAGAGTTAAACGAGCGTACGAGCAAACCTCGCCCTACGGGTATCACCATGGTCATAGACAAGTGTCATGGCCCTTACGCCGTGGCCGACCACCTCGATCTGTTTGGCGATTACGCCGACCACTGGAAGCTTAGTTTTGGCACAACCGTCTTGCTGGAAGAAGGGCTTTTACGCCAGAAAATTGCTATGACCCGGGAGCAAGACGTGCTGGTCTATCCGGGTGGTACGCTGACGGAAGTGGCTATCGTGCGCGGCGTCTGGCGTGAGTACCTGCATCACGCCTGCGAATTGGGCTTTAACGGTATTGAGGTCTCCGACGGCACCATTCACCTGGCCCCGGCCGACCGCCGCCAGGTAATCCGCTACGCCCTGGACCTGGGACTGACGGTCGTAACTGAGGTTGGTAAAAAAGACCGGGAACAGCAACCGCCCCCAGAGGCGCTGGCCCGGCAGGCGCTGGCCGATTTTGCGGACGGCGCTTCCTGGGTGATTGTCGAGGCCCGCGAGTCCGGCCGGGGCGTGGGTGTGTTTGACGAAGACGGCTCGGTCCACGAAGAGGACGTCAATATCATGGCCGACATCCTGGGCGATCACCTGGAGCGCCTGGTGTGGGAGGCGCCCCTCAAGCGGCAGCAGGAATATTTCATCCTGCGCTTCGGCCCTAACGTCTGCCTGGGCAATATCCAGCCGCGCGACGTGCTGGGTGTGGAGGCGCTGCGAGTCGGCCTGCGCTTTGAGACCTTCCGCCAGGTGGCGGAAGAATTACAGGCCGGGATGGAAATTGACAACTAATGCATTCTATTTCACAAT
>JAKEFB010000201.1 GCA_022616275.1 Chloroflexota bacterium | reverse complement strand
CAGGAACTGGTGCTGGAGATCATTGATTCGAACCAGACCGAGAGACGTTTCCTGCGGTCATTCGACAGCAGTTCTGACGCCTACGGCAAGCTCTTCACCCGCTCTGATATGCCCCACGTCGTGGCCATGGCCGCCCGCCTGGCCCAACCGGCCGCCGGCCAGGCCTACCACCTCTGGCTCACCCAGGGTGGACAGACGGAGCTGGCCGGGGTGATGGCAGTGGACGACAAGGGATTTGGTTTGCTGGTCCTGGAAAGCGACCGCAACGGCCCCACCTACGATGCGGCCAGCCTCACCTTGCAGCCCCTGGGGAGCGAGCGCCCGGCCGATCCGCCGGTTCTCGTCTGGTCGCCGGGGTGAGTGGAGATGGAAGTGCCTGGGAGATGGAAGTGCCTGGCACGGGGCAGAACCACGCTGGATAATCGAAGGCCGTTTGCCCCGTGCCAGGCACTAGGCTGACCAAAAGGGATCCAATCTGCTTCTTGAACAGTATAGATAGATAGTAGACGGCCGGCGGCAAGCGCCGGCCGGGTTAGCCTATCATCGAGAAGGAGGTTGTCCCGTGTTATTGACGCGCGCTTTGAGGGGGGCACGAACCATCGTGCCCCTGGTGGTGGTAGGGCTGGTTGCCTGTTCTACCAGGCAAGTGGAGGTTACCCGCCTCGTTCCCCAGGAGACCACCCGGATTGTGGAACAGGAGGTAACTAAGGAAGTGATCGTCGAGCAGGAGGTCACCCGCATTGTAGAGCAGTTGGTGGAAACCATTGTGACGGCCACGCCGGCCGAAGCGCCGCCGGCCGAAGCGGTGGACCCCACGCTGGACCGGGTTGGCTTCCCGGCCGATTACCAGGAGCAGTTCACCATCTTTTATGAATTTGACCGGCCGGACAACGGGACGGCCCGGGTGATCTGGGCCAACGACCTGGCCGCTTCGGTCACTCTGGAGGAGCTAATGGCCGCCTCGTTCGCGCCGGGCGAACCGTTCCCTTACGGCAGCATCCTGGTTATGGAAGTCTACCGCGCCGTGCGCAACGAAGACAACAGCATCCAGTTGGACGAAAACGGCCGCTTTGTCCGGGGCGAATTGAGCGGTATTTTCGCCATGCGCAAAGAGCCTGGTTTTGGCGTTAAATATGGGTCACTACGAAGCGGCGAGTGGGAATACGCCGCCTACCGGCCGGACGGCACGGTGCTCACCCCGCCGGAACGAACCACGTCGTGCGCTGCCTGCCACCTGGAAGCGGGCCAGGGCCGGGATTGGGTCTTTGGCTGGCACCGGGCCTTTGGCGTTGAGCCGCCGACGCCGGGCGAAAATCAAATCATCCTGGTTGACTATACTTTTGTCCCTGGGACGCTGACCGTTACCGTCGGCGCCGAAGTCTCGTGGGTCAGTCAGGACGTGGTCTTTCACACGGCCACGGCCGCCCAGGACGTGCTCTTCAGCGCCACGCTCCGCCCCCAGGGCCGGTCTAACTTCACCTTCGAGGAAGTGGGTACGTTCGATTACTTCTGCGCCATCCATCCGGCGATGCGGGGCGTGGTGGTCGTGACCAACTGAAGGAATGGGGTCATGGGGTAATTAGGTAATTGGGTAATTGGGTAATTACCAATTACTCAATTACCCAATTACTTATTACCAGCCCACGGCCGCGCCGTCGTTGCGAGGTTCGCTGCCGCCAATGAGGACGCCGCTGGCGGGGTCGCGGACGATGACCTGGCCGCCGCCGAAGTGGTAACGGCCGGCCTGGTCGCGCGGGACCAGGTTGTGGCCGCGCCGGGCCAGCTCGTCATAGACGGCGTCCGGCACGGCCGCTTCCAGGGCCACCGTTAACCTGTCTAGCCAGTTGAAGCGCGGCGCGTCCAGGGCCGTTTGCGGGTCCATGGCATAATCCACCAGGTTAACGCCCACCTGGAGGTGGCCCTGGGGCTGCATGAAGCCGCCCATGACGCCAAAGCTGCTCCAGGCCCGGCCGTCGCGGGTGATGAGGCCGGGGATAATGGTCTGGTAGGGGCGTTTGCCGGGGGCCACCTGGTTGGGGTGGCCGTCCTCCAGGCTGAAGTTGGCTCCCCGGTTCTGCAACTGGACGCCGGTCGTCCCGGCCGTCAGGCCGCTGCCGAAGCCCATGTACAGGCTCTGGATCCAACTGACCATGTTGCCGTCGCCGTCGGCGACGGTCAGGTAGACGGTGTCGCCGTGGCCGGGCGGGCGACCGGGCGCCGGCCAGAGGGCCTGTTCCGGCCGGATGAGCGCCCGCCGCCCGGCGGTGTAGGCCTCGCTGAGCAGCCCGGCGACCGGCACGCCCGCCTGGCGCGGGTCGGCAATGTAGGTATGAGCGTCGGCGAAGGCCAGCTTGGTAGCCTCGATCAGCGTGTGCCAGGTATCGGCCGAGCCGTAGCCCATCTGGCGTAAGTCAAAGCCGCGGACGATGTTCAGGGCCAGCAAGGCGGTCAAGCCCTGGCCGTTGGGCGGGATTTCGTGGAAGGCAAAGCCGTCCCGGTAGGGAACGGCAATAGGCTCGACCCATTCAGCCTGGTAAGCGGCCAGGTCCTCCTGGGTCAAGACGCCGCCGGCCGCCTGGACACATTCGGCAATTTGCCGGCCGATTTCCCCCTTGTAGAAGGCGTCATACCCTTCTTCGGCCAGGCTTTGCAGGGTGGCGGCAAATTCCGGGTTGCGGAAAAGCTCGCCTGGCCGGGGCGGGCGGCCGCCGGGGAGCCACACCCGGCGGGAGTCGGGGTGCTGGCTCATCTTTTCGGTTGAGTAGCCCCAGGCGCGGCCGATCATTTGGCTGACCGGGAAACCGTCGCGGGCGTAGGCGATCGGCCGTTGCAGGAGGGTGTCCAGTCCCCTGGTGCCGAAGCGCCCTAACGCCAGTTGCCAGCCGTGCAGGCTGCCGGGCACGGTGACGGTCAACGGGCCCAATTGGGGCATGGCCTCGTACCCCTGGGAGCGGATGCGTTCGGCCGTCAGCCCGGCCGGGGCCGGGCCGCTGGCGTTCAGCCCGTAGAGCCGCCCCTCATTGGCCTGCCAGATGAGGGCAAAAGCGTCGCCGCCGATGCCGGTCGAGGTTGGCTCGACCACGCACAGGGTGGCCACCGTGGCCACGGCCGCGTCTACGGCGTTGCCGCCAGCCTGCAAGACGTTCAGCCCGGCCTGGGCGGCCAGCGGCTGGCTGGTGGCCACCAGGCCATTGCGGGCCACGACGTTAGAGCGGCGGCTGGGGAAGGTATGGCGATAAAATTCCACAACTTGCCTCCTGGGAGAACAGGGGCATGGGGATGTGGGGACGCAAAGAATCCCTGTACCCTGTTTCCTATTCCCTATCTCCTAAAAATTCTTGACATCGAACAACTGTTCGTGGTATACTGGAACAAATGAGCGGCTTTTTAGATGTAAGCAGCTTTAGCATGATTTCAGGCAGCGCGGTGCCTGCTGACCAAATAGCAGTTTGCGAGGGCCAGGCAGGCAAAAAACCTTCAATCTGTTTCGCCCTTATTTACCAAGGAGTGTAGAGATGAGCAACACAACTGATTTGTCCAAGCGACAACAGTCCATTTTGGATTATATTTGGGAGTATATTCGAGGATCAGGCCGGCCGCCGACGATCCGCGAAATTGGCCAGGCAGTCAAGATCAGTTCTACCTCCGTGGTCAATTATAATCTCACCAAGCTGACTGAAAAGGGCTATCTGGCCCGAGATGCGGAAGTGTCCCGGGGGCTGCGCCTGACGGACAAGACCGAGGCCCTGTACGGCGGCGTGACCTCAGTGGTCAAGGGCCTGGTGCGTATTCCCATGGTGGGCACCATCGTCGCCAGCGAGCCTCTCGAAGTCGGGCACGAAAACTTCGCCACCTACGACGAAGAGGATGCGGTGGAGCTGAGCACCTCGATGCTGCCGGACAAGAGCAGCGACGACTTGTTTGCCCTGCGCGTGAGTGGTGACTCTATGATTGACGCGATGGTCAACGACGGAGACATCGTCATCATGCGCAAGCAGTCTACAGCCCGCAACGGCGACATGGTGGCCGTCTGGCTGACGCCCAGTGATACGACGACCCTCAAGTATTTCTATAACGAGGGCACTCGCGTCCGCCTCCAGCCGGCCAATCCGACGATGGGGCCGATTTACGTGGAACCGTCACAGGTGACGGTTCAGGGTAAGGTTATGATGGTCCTGCGGCAGACAGCTTAACGACGACGAGACCCCGCAGGTCTCCGAAGGATCAGCAAAAAGGACGGCCGGGTGGCCGTCCTTTTTCTTATCCCCATGCCAGGACGAATGTTCTAAACTGCTATTGACTTTTTAGCTCATTTGTTCTATCATTTCGTATAGGGTAAGGCGAGCCACTGCTGGTAAGAGAAGAATGGAGGATGGATCAGGCCGTTGCAAACGGCCGCATTGCCCTATGAGACGCCCAGGCGACAGAATGCGGCACCAGTTAGAAATCCAGTCCATGCAGATCGAAGAGGTCTTCACCCGGCACGAGGTCCCGGCCGAAGTGCAGGGTGGCATGGTCCATTCCCGCTGGGTGAGCTTTGACCTGCAGGCCAGCCTGGCGGCCGGCCTGGAACGGCTGCGGACGCTCAAAGACGATCTGAAGGCTACGCTGGGCGCGCCGGACGTGCGGATTGAAAACCAGGACGGCCGGTTGCGGGTAGTGGTCCGCCAGCCGCAGCCCCACCCGGTTGATTTGCTGGACCTGGTCGAAGCCCTGGGCAGCCCGTACCCGCTGACGGCGGCGTTGGGGTTGGCCGAGGATGGCCGGCCGGTGCTACTCAATCTGCTGGCTCCAGAAGTGACCCACGTGCTGATCGCCGGCAATGTGGCGGCTGGCAAGTCCGGGCTGCTGCGTACTTTTGCTCTGTCGCTGGCCCTGCAAAACAAGCAGTCCCAGGTCCAACTGGTCGTCATTGAAGGCAGCCAGCCGGCCGCTCCGGGCCAGCGCAGCGAGCTGGTTTCTCTGGTCTATTTGCCCCACATGCTCTTACCGGTGATGGACCAGGTAGAGGAAGTGGCCGAGGCATTGGCCTTCCTGGAACGGGAGGTCCAATACCGCAAAGAGCAGGCCATTACCCGGCCGCTGCTGGTCGTGCTGGTAGACGACCTGTACGAGCTGGTGGAGGCGGGCGGCGCGCCGGTGGCCGAGCCGCTGGCGCGGCTGCTTGGCGAAGGGGCGGCGGCCGGCGTGCGCCTGGTGATGGCCACGGATCTGCTCGCCGGCGACTCACCGCCTGACCTGCTGCGTTCCCTCTTACGCCACCACTTTGCTATTCGCCTGGTGGGCCAGACGCCGGACGCCGAGACGGCGCGGGCCATGGCCGGTATTCCCGATTCCCGGGCCGAGTATTTACTCGGCCGGGGGGATTTTGTGGCCGTGTCGGGCGACGCGGTCGTACCTTTCCAGGCGGCCTACCTGGGCGATTCCGATTTGCACCTGACCGTGGAGAGGTTACATCGCCAGCAGCAGCCGGTGATGCTGGCCCAGCCGGTCCAGATGCGGCCGAGCCTGACGCTGGCCGATGCGCCGGAAGAGCCGCAGTTATTCCGCCTCAGCCGGAGCGGCGCAGCCTCGCTGGAGCCGCCGGCCGGCGAGGATGAGTGGGAAAGCGATGGCAGTGCCTGGCACGGGGCGGAACCATTCTAGATAATCGGAGGCCATTTGCCCCGTGCCAGGCACTATATTAAGAGGAGGTTATCAATGGACATTGGTATGATGTGGATGGACGACGACAAGCGGACGACGCTGGAGGAAAAGATTCAACGGGCGGCTGAGTATTACCAGGACAAGTACGGCCGCCTGCCTAACCTGTGCCTGGTCAACCTGGCCATGCTGGACGGGGAAAAGCAGGTCGGGGCAATTGAAGTCCGGCCGGTACGCAACGTGCTGCCTAATTATTTTTGGTTGGGGTTGAAGCCGACGGGCGTGTCTCAGTAGACGAGGCCGGGGGAGCCACGGCCGTGGGTAAAACCACGGTAAAAATCGTGCCTTTGCCTGGTTCGCTGGTGACCCAGATGCGGCCGTCGTGCCGTTCGACCACCGATTTGACGATAGACAGGCCCAGGCCAGTCCCTTCAAATTTTTCCGTCACCGTTTCGGCCCGGTAAAACTTATCAAAAATATAAGGCTGGTCGGCCGGCGAGATGCCCACGCCGGTGTCGGACACCTGCAGGATCATCTGGCCATCGTGGCCGTGGACACGCACACCAATTTTGCCGCCGGTTGGAGTGTATTTGATGGCATTGCTGATCAGATTGCTGAAGGCCTGGTGCAGGCGGTTGCGGTCGCCTATCACCGTCAGGTCTTGTTCAGGGAAGTTCAGTTCCAGGTTAAGCCCCTTATTTTGAATGCTGAGCTGCTGCTGCTCGATGATTTCGAGCATAATTTCGGCCAGCGAACAGCGGGACAGGCTCAAGTCCAGACCGGCTTCGATACGGCCCAGGTCCAACAGGTCGGTAATGAGCGAGGTAATACTGGTGACGCTGCTACGCACCCGGCCCACAAACTCTTTTTGGGTGTCGTTGAGCGATCCAGCCCGTTGCAGCAGCTCGATGTAGCCAAGAATGGAGGTCAGCGGAGAGCGCAGGTCGTGGGAGACGACAGAGACGAATTCGGACTTCAGCCGGTCCAGCTCCTTGAGTTGAGTAATGTCGCGCATGACGACGGAGCGGCCGACCCCTTCAATCAACGTCATGTTGACGTTAAAAATGCGGCCGTCGTTTACGGTAATTTCGCCGCGGCGACTGAAGTTTTTTCCGGCCGGCTGGCTGAGCAGCTCCAGCGTGTCCTCGCCCTGGATCAACTCTGCCAGCGGCCGGCCAACCAGGTTGCCTTCCGGCAATTGGAGAGCCAGGCGCGCCGCCTGATTGGCCAGGACCAGCTCGCTCTCTTCGCCGATAACCAGCACCGGGTCGTTGGTTTGCCCCAGGATAGTGCCGAGCTTGTTGCGCTCGGTGTCGCTTTGGGCAAACAGGTGGGCGTTGCGAATGGCCAGCGCCGCATAATCGCTCAACATAGTCAAGACGCGGGTGTCACGGCGCTCGAACTGGGTCGCTTTTAGCCGGTTGACGACCCCCAGGACGCCAATGGGCTGATCCTGAGAGGCCAGGGGAATGTAAATAAGAGACTTGACCAGGTAGGAGGTTTTGATCTTTTTCCAGTGCTCGTCGTCGGTCAGGACGACCGGCCGGTTAGTAGCTATCACCTGGCCGGCCAGGCTGTCCTGGATGCGCAGGCGCATAGATTGCGTTTCCTGGTCCAGGTTCTTGGAGGCGCGGATGTACAACTCGCCCTGTTCTTCGTCGGTCAGCATCAAGAAGCCTTCTTCGGCCTTGGTGATGTAGACGGCCGCCTCAACCACCCGGTGGAGCACCTGTTGCAGGTCAAGGGAGGAGGAGACGGATTTGCCAATGCTGTAAATGGTGTTTAGCTCCTGGACCTGTCGCTCCAGTTGGCTGTTGGTTTGCATCAGTTGGTCCATGAGCTGGTCGCGCTCGTGCTCCAACCGGCTTTCCCGCAGCGCGCGCTCGACGGAGGTTTCAATTTCCTCTACGTCGAAGGGCTTAATGACGTAATCGCGTACCCCCAGGCGAAAAGCTTCTACGGCCGTTTCCTCTGAGCCGAAGGCCGTGGTCAATATAGCTGGAAGTCCAATGTTGCGCTCCCGCAGCACCCGCAACAATTGGATACCGCCCATCTTGGGCATCTGGTTATCTACGATCATCAGGTCGGGCTTTTCAGCCAGGACCATTTCCAGCCCTTCCAGGCCATTTTCGGCCATGACGATTTCGTAGCCTTTCGGCTTCAAAATGTAGTCGGCCAGAAACGCGCGAATTTCGCGGCTGTCGTCTACGACCAGTACTTTTTCGGCCATGTTTAGCCAGTTTCCTCATGCGCCGGCGGTAGCCGGATTTGCACTGACCTACAACCAGCAAAAGACACAACATAATCGTACCATAGACCAGGACGGGCGGCGACAATTTGTCCTGGCGACAATTTGTCACCGAACGAAACCCCGCAGGTTTCCGAAACCTGCGGGGTTTACCTGGGCGAAAATTTGTCACCTTCCCGGCCATGAGATAGCATGGCGGTTCGATGAATAGCCAGTTAGAACGATACCGGCCGTTGTG